>NZ_JBHZCY010000005.1:0-115805 GCF_042786665.1 Kitasatospora sp. NPDC059146
CCAGCGCCTGGCGCAGCAGGTCCTCGCGGGGCTGGCGGCCGACCATCCCGGCCGGGACGGCGTACATGGTCACCTCGGAGAGCTGGCTGGCGGCCATCCGCCAGGCGTCGGTGACCTGGAGCGGCTGGTGGGCCTGCCACCAGCCGGTGCTGCCGCCGGCCGCGGCGGGCTGGAGGATCGCGTGCAGCTTGCCCATGGCGACCAGGACCGACCAGCCGGGCAGCTGCTCCGGGGTCTCGTCGAGGTCGGTGACCGGCTGGAAGCCCGCGTCCTGGAGCAGGTCGAGGAACTCGTCCTCGCCGGTGGTGCTGCCGGGCCGGCCGACCGGGCCGGTGGGCTCGACCACGAGGGAGGCGTGGCCGACCTTGCCGTGCAGGACGAGCCCGCAGGTGATGCCGAGGATGGCGGCCTGGCCGGGGGCGGGCGGCTGGGGGGCGGCCGGCGCGGGGAGGGCGAGGTCCGGGGAGGGCGCGGTGAGGTCCGGGGCCGGGACGGTGAGGCCGGGCGCGGCGGGCTGCGACTGGTTGATGCTGCGGACGGCGCCGACCAGCTGCTCCTCGGCGACCGGCACCACCTGGGAGGGGATGCACCGGGCGTGGGCGAAGGCCAGGACCGCCGTCTCGTCGCCGACGAACAGCACGGTGCTGGTGGGCTCCACGTGGGTGTCGCCGGGGGTGCGGCAGGAGGTGCATTCGTAGCTGTCGGGGGCGCGGTCGCCGCCGAGCAGGCGGTCGGCCTCGTCGTCGCCGATCTCGGACCGGACCTCGTCGCTGACGTCGAGCATGCGCGGCACGGGTTCTCCTCGGATGGGTGCGGGTGGGTCAAGGGCGGGCACGGGGGCGGGCCCGGGGCGGGGCACGGGGCGGGCATGGGGCGGGGCATGGGGAGGTCGCCATGCCCAACGGGCCCTTGTGTCAGGCGTCACGGGTGCCCGGTGAGGCTGACGGGAATTGCCCCGGATCCGACCGCGCCGCGTGTTCTCGTGGTCGCAATCTGTCGATGTCGGTGCCAGGACTGCCGGAATGAAACGGTGAGGTGAGTCACGCCGACTTGATGTTTGATCTAGGAATCGATGGCCAAAGCGGACATTTCGGGCAAGAATGTGTGGCCATTACCGCCGGTAACCCTTTGCTGAGCTGGGAAGACCGGTGGTGTTTTGGTTTCCCCGCCGACCGACCCCTAGCTTTCTTGGCGGCGCAACGAGCGCCACCCGGGTTCACCCCCGACGCACCGCTCCCCGGCTCCGGCCGGGCGCGGCAGGTGCCCGCCGACGCGATCGCTCGAACAGGTCGCCGGCGAGCGGCTGGGTGGCCAGGGCGGCAGAGGCACGTCCGACACGTGCACGGCCGTCCGACGGACGCGGCAAGCGAAACGCGACCCTCCCCAGGGTCTGGTTCCGCATGCCCGCCCGGGGCTGTCGAGAGGAACCCCATGACCTTCCGTAACGAGAACGCCGCTGCCACCACCACCGCCGCCACCAAGCGCAACCGCGTTCGGATGGCCGTCGTGGCGGGCGCCGCTGTCGCGGCCCTGCCGGTGGCCGGCCTCGTCACGGCCACCTCGGCCTCCGCCGCCCCCGTCTCCACCTGGGACTCCGTCGCCCAGTGCGAGAGCGGCGGCAACTGGGCCATCAACACCGGCAACGGTTTCTACGGCGGTCTGCAGTTCACCTCCAGCACCTGGGCCGCCTTCGGCGGCACCGCCTACGCCGCGCAGGCCAACCAGGCCACCAAGACGCAGCAGATCTCCGTCGCCGAGAAGGTCCTCGCCTCGCAGGGCCCCGGCGCCTGGCCGGTGTGCTCCGTCAAGGCGGGCCTCACCAAGGGCGGCGCCCCGGCCGCCGTCGACACCTCGGCCGGCACCTCCGCCGCCAAGCCGGCGCAGACCCCCGCGCCGAAGACGGCCACCCCGAAGGCCGCGGCCGCGCCGAAGGCCGACGTGGCCCCGAAGGCCGCCGCGCCCAAGGCCGACGCCGCGCCGAAGACCGACGCCCCGTCGAAGAAGGACGCCGCGAAGTCCTCGAACGGTGCCAAGTCCTGGAACACCTCCAACGACGCCAAGCCGGCCAAGGGCAACTACACCGTCAAGTCCGGTGACACCCTGAGCTCCATCGCCGCCGCGCAGGGCCTGGACTGGCACGACCTGTACAAGAACAACGCCAAGGTCGTCGGTGGCAACCCCGACCTGATCTTCCCGGGTCAGACCCTGAGCATCTGAGGCCCTGAAGCTTGCTGAGCTGACCTCTGGTCGCCTCCGGTCGTCTCTGGGTGCCCGGTTGTTCGTCACGGCCGCTCCTCCGCCACGCGGGGGAGCGGCCGTCGGCGTTCCCGGCGTGGCGGGGTGGGGTGAGGTCCGGGCTCCCTAGGGTCGGCTGCTGTGCCGCATTCGTCTGACGTGTCGTGCGGGGGTGCCGTGTCGTGCGGGGTCGAGGTCCGGTGCGGGTGCGGGTGCGGGTGCGGACGGGGGCCGGGGCAGGGGCCGGGGCAGGGGTGGCCGGGGCGGTGTGATGGTCGGACAGCCCGGGTCGTGATCCGGGCGGGCGCCGCCGTGGCGGTGGTGCTGGCCGTGGTCGCGGGCGACGTACGGGCCGGTGCGGCGACGCGGGTCGCGGACCTCGTCTGGGACGAGCTCGCCGACTGCGAGAGCGGCGGCGACTGGCACGCGGACACCGGCAACGGCTTCTACGGAGGTCTGCAGATCCGGCCGACCACCTGGGCGGAGGCGGGCGGGCTGCGCCTCGCCGACCGGCCCGACCACGGGAGCCGGCGGGAGCAGACCACCGTCGGGGAGGAGATCCTGCGGCAGCAGGGGTGGGAGGCGTGGCCGACCTGTGCGCGGGAGCTGGGGATGATCGGGCCTGGGCCGGGGGCGGGTCCGACATCGGGGCCGGGGCCGGGGTCGGGGTCGGGGTCGACATCGGAGCCGGAGCTGGAGCCGTCGTCGGAGCCGTAGTCGGAGTCCGGTGGCCGGGGAGCGGCTCGTGCCGGGGTGGGGGCTGCGGGAGGATGGTGGGGTGATCCAGGGTGAGCTGTTCGGGGAGCCGTCCGGCGAGCAGGCCGTCCGGGAGCGGTCCGAACCGGCTCCCGGCGCCGTGCTGCTGCCCGGCTGGCTGGACCGTGCCGCGCAGCAGCGGCTGGTCGCGGCCTGTCGGGAGTGGGCCCGCCCGCCGGCCGGGCTGCACAGCGTGCGGATGCCCACCGGCGGGCTCATGTCGGTGCGGATGGTGAGCCTCGGCTGGCACTGGTACCCCTACGGGTACGCGCGGACCGCCGAGGACGGCACCCCCGTCAAGCCGTTCCCGCCCCTGCTGGGGGACCTCGCCCGGCGGGCGGTGGCGGACGCGTACGGCGGAGCGGTCGGCGGGATCGCGGGCGCGGCGGACTACGAGCCCGACACCGCGATCGTCAACCACTACCCCCACGGCGCGAAGATGGGCCTCCACCAGGACCGCGACGAGCGCGCGGACGCGCCGGTGGTCTCGCTCTCGCTCGGCGACACCTGCGTCTTCCGGCTCGGCAACACGGAGACCCGGACCAGGCCGTGGACGGACCTGGAGCTGCGCAGCGGGGACCTGCTGGTGTTCGGCGGGCCGGCCCGGTTCGCGTACCACGGGGTGGTGCGGACGCTGCCGGGGACGGCGGATCCGGGCTCGGGGCTGGAGCTGGCCGGGCGGCTGAACATCACGGTGCGGCAGTCGGGGCTGGCGACGTAGCCCGGGCGGTTCGCTTACTCGTTCGAGTGAATCGGTGGGTGGGGGTCGGTGAGCGGGAATGCCCCGGGTCGCCGGACAATTCGAGTGAGCTGGAGAACCGAACACCATTACGAGAGGGAGCGCGCGCATGGGTACCCCCGTCGACGACCTCGTCGATCTGCTCGACCTGGAGCAGATCGAACTGAACATCTTCCGCGGGCGCAGCCCCGAGGAGGCCCTGCAGCGCACCTTCGGCGGCCAGGTCGCCGGGCAGGCACTGGTCGCGGCGGGGCGCACGATCGACGACGCGCGCCCCGTCCACTCGCTGCACGCGTACTTCCTGCGCCCCGGGGTGCCCGGCGTGCCGATCGTGTACCAGGTCGACCGGATCCGCGACGGCCGCTCGTTCAGCACCCGCCGGGTGCTCGCCATCCAGGGCGGCCGGTCGATCTTCTCGCTCACCGCCGACTTCCACAGACCGGAGGAGGGCAGCATCGAGCACCAGTACCCGATGCCGGAGGTCCCGGCCCCCGAAGGCCTGCCCAGCGCCCTGGACGAGGTCGGCTCCCGGCTCGGCGAGCTCCCCCCGTTCATCAGCCGTCGCCAGCCCTTCGACATCCGCTACGTCGAGCGGCTGCGCTGGAACAAGGAGGACCTGGTCGACGTCGAGGCGCGCAGCGGTGTGTGGCTGCGCACCAACGGCCCGCTGCCGGACGATCCGCTGATCCACGTCTGCGCCCTCACCTACGCCAGCGACATGACGCTGCTGGACGCCGTCCGAGCCCCCGTCGAGCCGCTCTGGGGCACCCGGCACTTCGACATGGCCTCGCTCGACCACGCGATGTGGTTCCACCGGCCGTTCCGGACCGACGACTGGCTGCTCTACCAGCAGGAGTCCCCGATCGCCCACGGCGCGCGCGGCCTGGCCCGCGGGCAGATCTACGACCGGAGCGGGCAGCTGGTGGTGTCGGTGGTGCAGGAGGGGCTGTTCCGGCCGTTGAAGGGCTGACCGCTGGTGGTGGCGCTCGTCGTGGCGGTGGCGCTTGTCGTGGCGGTGGTGGTGACGGTCGTCGGAGGACCGGGCTCCCGGCCGCCCTCTGTTGCCGCGGCATTGCAGTCTCCTTACGGGTCCGGCGGCTTGCCGGAAGCCGGGAATGATCCGCACCGGCGGGCGGTGTTGTGCAGGATGACCGATACGGACGGCCCGAACAGCGGGCCGTCCGCGGACCGGAACGGGAGGGTTGACCGATGACGGCGACGGCCGCGGAGGACTGGAAGCACTGGAGTGACGGGCGGGCGGCGTCGGTGAGCGCGCTGCACGGACAGCTCGCACTCACCGGCACGCACTGGCTGGAGCCCGAGCCGGCCGAGGTCCCGGGCCTGCCCGGCCTCTGGTGGGCCGACACCGAGGGCGTCCGGGTACGGGCCGCCGCCGGCGACGGCATCACCGTCGACGGCGCCGACGGGCCGATCGACGGCGAGGTACTGCTCCGCCCGGACACCGACCCGGCCGCCGGCACCGCCACCCTGGGCGACCTGCTGCTCGTCCCGATCGAGCGGGAGGGCGAGCTCGCCCTGCGGGTCTTCGACCCGGCCGCGCCGACCCGCACCGGCTTCGCGGGCATCGCCGCCTACCCGTACGCGCCCGAGTGGGCCGTCCCCGCCGTCTACACCCCGTTCGAGGAGGAGGGGCAGTCGGTGCTCGTCCCGAACGCGGACGGCAAGGACCGGCCGCTTGCGGTCACCGGGCGGATCGAGTTCACCGTCGCCGGCGAGCACCGCACCCTGACCGTCGGCCGCTCGGGCCACAACCTCACCGGCGTCATCGCCGACGCCACCAGCGGCATCGACACCTACCGCTTCCGCTTCATCACCCTGCCGGCGCCGGACGACGAGGGCCGGACGGTCCTCGACCTCAACCGGGCCTACCTGCCGCCCTGCGCCTTCGCCGACCACTTCATCTGCCCGTTCCCGCCGCCGGGCAACCGGCTGGACTTCGCCGTGGAGGCGGGGGAGAAGCAGGTGCTCACCAGGTAGTGCGGGCGGGCGTACAGGGGCCCCGGTGTCGGCTGCGGCGGAGGCCGGGGCAACCATGGACTGTTGTGACCACCAACCAACCCCCTGATACCCCGACCGCCGCCGCCCCTGCCGCCGACGCCGTTCCTGCCGACGCCGTTCCTGCTGCCACGGCTGCTCCTGCCACCACCGCTGCTCCGGCGGTACCGGTGCAGGTGCCCTGGTACCGACGGGCCTTCGCCGACCTCAGCCCCCTGCGCGAGAACGCCGACTACCGCCGGGTCTGGTCCGGGCAGGCCGTGTCCTCCATAGGCCAGCAGATGACCGCGGTGGCCGTCTCCGTCCAGGTCTACGACCTGACCGGCTCCGCCTTCGCCACCGGCCTGGTGGGCCTGTTCTCGCTCGTCCCGCTGGTCGCCTTCGGCCTGTACGGCGGCGCGATCGCCGACACCGTCGACCGCCGCAAGCTGGGCCTGATCGGCTCGGCCGGCCTGGCCGTGGTCTCCGCCCTGCTCGCCGCCCAGGCCCTGGCGGGCTTCCATCTGGTGGCCTTCCTCTACGCCGCCGTCGCCCTCCAGGCCGGGTTCTTCGCGATCAGCTCGCCCGCCCGCTCGGCGATGATCCCCCGGCTCGTCCCCGCCCACCAGCTCCCGGCCGCGAACGCGCTGAACACCGTCAGCATGAACCTCGGCCTCACCGTCGGCCCGATGCTCGGCGGCGTCCTGATCGGCGCCTTCGGCGCCCAGGCCGCCTACCTCGTCGACACCGTCGCCTTCGCCGGCACCCTGTACGCCGTGTGGCGCCTGCCCGCCATGCGGCCGGAGGGCGAGCGCAAGGGCCGCGCCTCCGTCCTCGACGGCCTGCGCTTCCTGCGCGATCAGCCCAACCTGCGCACCAGCTTCCTCGCCGACCTCGCCGCGATGATCTTCGGCATGCCCCGGGCCCTCTTCCCGGCGATCGCCGTCACCTTCTACGCCGGCGACGCCCGCACCGTCGGCCTGCTCGTCTCCGCCCCGGCCGTCGGCGCCCTGATCGGCGCTCTCTTCTCCGGCTGGGTCGGGCGGGTCCACCGCCAGGGCGTCGCGATCCTCGCCGCCGTCTCCGCCTGGGGCCTCGCCATCGCCGCCTTCGGCGCCCTCCACAACCTCTGGCTCGGCCTCCTCCTGCTCGCCGTGGCCGGCTGCGCGGACACCGTCAGCATGATCTTCCGCAACACGATGATGCAGGTCGCCGCCCCCGACGAGATGCGCGGCCGCCTCCAGGGCATCTTCATCGTCGTCGTGGCCGGCGGCCCCCGCCTCGGCGACTTCGAATCCGGCGCCGTCTCCGCCCTCACCAACCCCGCCACCTCCGTCATCACCGGCGGCCTCGCCTGCGTCGCCTGCGTCCTCCTCCTCGCCGCCCGCCGCCCCGCCTTCCTCACCTACGACGCCCGCCGCCCCACCCCCTGACCCCCTCCCCGCCCCACCCCCGAAACCTGGCAGCGAGCACCCCCCGACGTGCTGTATTGTTTTCCACGTCGCCGGGACAACAACCGGAGACAAGGTCGAGAAGCCAACCGGCAAGGCCCCCCAGGCCCCACCGCAAGGCACCGAGACCACGGGACGTGGCGCAGCTTGGTAGCGCACTTGACTGGGGGTCAAGGGGTCGCAGGTTCAAATCCTGTCGTCCCGACAGTGATGTCGCTTGTGAAAGCGGGTACTTGGGAAACCAGGTGCCCGCTCTTGCTGGTTTTTGGGGCTCGTTCTTTGGTCCCGGGTGGTCCCAAAATGGTCCCCAGGTTTGGCCGCGAGTGCGTCGCCACCCGTTGCTCCGGTAGCTGGCGTGCGGATTGCTCTTCGATCTCAAGGTGAAGCGCGAGAGCGCGGGACATCCGCCCGTTGCCGTCGGACCGCAGGTGGATCGTGCCCTGCACACCCTGGTCCTGGCTCGCGAAGGGAGCATGGCGCCGGAGTTCTCCGGCATCAAGGAATGGATCGGCCGAGCCCGCAACACCTACCGCTAATACGACATTCTCGCCGAGGTCGGTGGCCTCGTCTGGACCCGACCGCGACACCCTGCCCTGGATCCGGTTCTGCCCTGCGCGCCCACCGCCAGCAGGCCCAGAGCGTCGAGCGCCAGGTGAACACCACCCGCGAGGTCTGGACCGCCCTCGACGAAGCCATCGAACAACGTGGTTGGCCCGACCGCACGCTCTACGCCCTCGATCCCGCGGCCATGGGCAACCACCTACGCCGCGCCACCTACCAGGCCGACGCCGAACTCAGCGAACAGCAGGCCCAACGCGACATCCGCGAACTCGTCCGCGCCGGCTCGCTTGCAGCCCAAGGCGAGGCGCAGGGCCGCTACTGCACTGCAGGCTCGGACCTTCCCGAACCCATCGTTCGAGGCGTACGGGAACCGCGGCCCCTTCGCGATCCTTACGCCTCTTGAGGTTCATCCGATGGGTGCCAGGCGGCGCAGGAAGGGGAACCTGTGCCGGATTCATCCGGTGAGGGTAGTTGTGCCGGTCGATTCCAATCATCCGCTGACCAGACGCCGAACCTCCGCTGCTCATCATGAGCGTTCGGTTGGCCTCCCCCAGATCGCACGCATCAAGGCAAGCGCGGCCCCTGCTTCCGGATGCTCGCAGGGCGGTTGCCCAGAAGCAGGGACGGCGACGGACCTACGGGTGCTATTGCTCCACTGACGGACTACTGGCTTCGACGTCGTCGCTGGTTGCCGCCTCGGCCGTCGACGGTGCCTCTGCGGCGAGAGGCAGGAGGTATTGCTCGGCCAGCTTGGCGAGGTGGAGCGGCAGCGGCCGGGAGAGCGGATGATACTCGTCGTGGAGGCGCAACTGGTGCACGGCAGCGGCCAGCAGCGCGGGCCGGTCCGCAGGCCAGTCGGTTCGGCGGGCCTGCGCCAGCGCCTGTACGGAGAGGCAGCCGAGCACGGTGAGTTCGAGTGCCTGTGGGTTCCAGGCGGTGGCGGCGGGGGCGTGTGGCCAGCGCGTGGTCGGGACGAGCTTGCGCAGGTCGGTACGGACCGTTCCGGCGGTCGGCGGCTTCCCGACCGTGCTGGTGAAGACCCGGTTGTCCGGATCGGCCCCCCGGGGCGCCCACAGTCCGATGGACACCCCTGGGGTGTCGTCCTCCTGGGCCCCTGGGGCGTACCACTCGGCGGTCTCCTCACGACTGTTGGCGTCCCGGAGCAGGACCACGCGCAGGTCGGCGCCGAACAGCGAGAGCCGGGCGGGTTGTTCTCCGTGGAAGACCAGGCTGTCCTTGACCAGTTGGCCATTGTTCAGGCCGGGCCAGACCTTGCGCAGGTTGCCGCTGTTGGCGAGCAACAGGGTGGGGCGGTCCCGGACCTGGTACAGCAGTGACCTGATCTGCCGTTCAGCCTCGTAGCGGGCTTCCACTGCAGTTGTGCCAGCCTGGTCCGCTTCCTTTTGGTGAACCGGAGCGGCGCCGGAGGCGGCGATGGTGAGCAGCAGTCGGGCGTACGGGACCCAGCTCTTCTTGGCCTCGTCCCAGCCCCGGACCGGGTGCACCGTGTCGCGCGGGCGGATGCGGAGTGCGACGAGGCGGCGGCCGGCCTGCCGGGTGGAGCCGCCAGCCTGATGGCGGACGTGCCAGAGCGCCAGGTACTGCATGTCGTCGGTCAGGGCTTCGTCGAGCTTCTGTTCAGGAGGGACCATCGCACCGAGTTGGCGTATTCCGTCCGCGACGGCCGAGCCGGCCCTCTCGAGCAGCGGGCCGTCGGCGTCCTCCGGGACGACGATGAACTGACTCACCCGCCCGGCTCCAGCGCACCCGAGACGCAGTGCCGACTTGGGGTCGGTCTCGGTAACGGGGAAACGGTCGCGTCCGAGGATTTCCACGAATGCGATCCCGACTGTCTCCTGGTGCGTGCCGAGCCTGGCGGTCATCCGGGCCGCGCGCTCCCGAACGGCCGTCGCCACCGCCTGGGCACGTGAGAGGCCGGTCTCCCGGACCAGCCGGAGGGCACTGCCGAGGAACTTCAGCGGACGGGCACGGAGCACCACGAGCAACCCGTCGGCGTGCCACTCGTACGTGCCGTCCGCATCGGGGACGGCAGGCGGGAGGTCGAGCCACTGGCGCAGTGCCGCGACGAGTCCGTCCCGGGTCTCCTCGGTCTGCCAGAGCACGTCGACGGACAGCGGTTGTCCGTCGAGTACCGCGCGGATGGCGGCGCGCCGGGCGTCGACGCGCCGCCGGGAGCGTTCGGCGAGCTTTCCCGGATCCTTGGTGTGGGAGGCGGCGAGCAGTCTGGGGTTCGACCGACGGTGCACTCGTTCGAGGGCCGGAATCCGGCGCAGGAACGGGCGGACGCCCTCCTCGACCCACCGGTCGAGGAGCATGCGCTCCAGCGGCATCAGGCCGGCGCCGACCCCGTGCTTGCCGAAGGCGGTGTCGTGGAGGATGCCGGCGGCTATTCCGCCACGGCCGGCCAGCCAGCCGGCCGCCTCGGCGGTCAGCTCGGCGGGCTTCGGGTACACGTGCTGGATGTCCAGCTCCGGCAAGAGGTCGACCAGGCTCTGCCTGCTCCACACGGGTGTGCCGAGGGTCCGGTCGAGGAAGATCGAGTTGACGGCGAGCCGGTGGCGCGGCTCGGAAGTCTCGGACCAGGGCATCGGTGCGTCGAGTAGGACGGTTGCCCCGCTGCCGTTCTGCAGTTTCACCGGAGAACCGGTGGCCCAGCGCCGCACGCCGTACGAGACGTGTACCCGGAAGCGATCGGTGAAGGGCACGGTCTGCACGGTGACCGTCACCAGCGCCGAGTAGTACCAGGTGCGCTTGTACTTGGTGTAGGTGCGCGGTGGCCAGCTGACCAGCTCCACCCCTTGATCCCGGGTGACCTGACGGAAACGCAGTTCGATGCCGTCCATCAGCAGCGGCCGGGCCGCGAGCAGCGCGCCGATCCGCTCCGGGAGCAGGTGGTAGAGCCGTCGGTCGGGTTCGGCGGTGCCGCCTGCGGAGAGTTCCGTGGCGGTGAGGTCGACGGACTCGTGGCGCCAGCCAGGGGTTTCATCGTCGATCAGGGCGAGCGCCCGGTCCAGTGCGGCCTCGTGTCCGGCGGCCCGGACCGGATCCTTGTCCGTGCCAGGGGGCAAGGTCATCACCCAGGACGCCAGCAGTGGGGCCACCAACTCGGCCGGCTGGTCCTCGGTGGCGTAGAACCACGGTACCTCGGAGCTGGATCCCGCTCCCCGGCCGGTCGCCATCACACCGGGCGCGGTGGCCCTCAGAAGGGCATTGAGCCTGCGGATCGGCAGGCCTGGGGGCTGGTCCCGGCGGCGCCACCGGCGCTGGTAGAGGCCCAGGAATTCGGTACGCCACTCCTCGGGGAAGTGCATGACACGGAACTGCTCGAACCACGGCCCGTGGTCGGGATCGGGCTCGTAGGCGGTGTGGTGGATCAGTGGGTACACGCGGGGCCTCGTTCTTCAGTGGTCTCGGTCAGGCAGCGGTCGAGTGCGGTCCACAGCGGCCGATAGAGGGCCTGGACGATGCGGCGCTCGGCCTTCGGTGCGGTGCTGTCCGGGCCGAAGTAGGGGGTGAGCACGGCGCGGATGCTGTGCAGCAGGCTCGTTTGCGGTGTATCGGTGGGCCCGGCCGGGCCGGCAGCCGCGAGGCGGGGGGCGAACGCCGCATCGACAAAGGCGACCCGGGTGGGAACGGCACCCCGGACGGATCGGCCGATGACCTGCCAGATCAGCACCAGCATGTCCCAGGTGACCTGGGTACGGTCCTCCTCGCCGAGGTGGCTCCAGGCCATGCTCCTGGCGAGGACGTGGAACCACTTGGACCGGGCGGCGTCGCGGAACTTGCGCGCGCCCAGACCGAGCGTGGGTGCGCCGCGCACCAGATCGGAGAATTCTGTGCCGTCCATGAGCCGGACGGTCCAGTCGTTGATCGCGTGCACCGCGAGGCCGAGGTCGTCAGGGCGGGGGTTGGGCCGGGCCAGGAAGTAAACCGAGCCGATCGCGGCCTCCTTGCTGCCGATGGCGAGGATGTTGTGCCCACGCTCCACCGCGAGCAGTGGCGCCACCAGGATCTCGGCGTCCGTGGCGGCGAGCGTCTCGACATCGCCCCGGCGCAGCACCGGAGCGTGGTGCTCGTCGTCCAGTGGACGGGCAGCGGCGTCCGGGTCGTCGTCGGACACCAGCCGACGGACCTTGCCACGCCAACGGTCGTTGAGAGTGTGCAGCGTGTCTGCCACCAGCGCGGCTTCGTCGTAACTGCCGACCAGGAGCAGGATATGCCGACGGGGTTCCGGTAGCCGGTGTAGTTCCCGCAGGAGCCGTCCTTGGCCGCGGTCGTTGCGGCCGAGTTCGGTGGCCATCCGGCGCAACACGTCTTCGCGCCGGTCGATCGGCACTCCGGACAGCCGCAGGGCCTCGCGGGGAGTGTCGCAGGTGCATCGTGTCGCGCAGTCGCAGGCCTCCCGGACGAACTCGAAACGGAACTCGCTCTGGCGGGCGATCCGTTCCAGTTCCGCAGGGTCGGGTTCGATCAGCGTGCCGATCGGTACCGGAACGTGGTAACGGCTGGACTTGTCGGCCCAACTGCTGCCTGACATCAGCAGGACATTGGTCCTGGGCCGACCGTCTACCGTCGGTAGGTCCGGCATGGCTCGCAGCAGTTCCCGGCCCACTCCGCTGCAGCGGAAGAAGCGGAGCTCGCCCGTTCGGACACCGCCCTCGTCCCGTCCCTCCAGGATGAACTGGAACCCGATCACATTGCCCATCGGGGACTCGGGGACCATCGGGGCGTAGTCGAGGGGACGACGGTACATCTCGTTGAAACCGAGGCTGAGTGCGTCTGCGACCCGCGGCCACATGGTGTTGATCAGCGCGAGCTTGGGTTCCAGGGCACTGAGCAGCAGGGTGAACTCGAACCGGTCGAGCAGGGCCTCCAGCCAGTCGTCCGAGTCCTCGGGCAGGGAAGGGCGCCGGCGTCGTTTCGTGTGCTTGACGGCACTCTCCTGCTGCCCGGCCGACGTGTCCCGGTCCCCGTTCACCAGGGCTCTGAGCTTGTGGTACCGGTCCTGGTTCTTCTGTTCCTCCCCCAGGAGCGGGGCGAGGTCGAAGAGGTCGCACACCACGTCCCGCAGCCGGGCACGGGTGTGCTCGCGGTAGTTGGTGTGGAGCAGTTCGCCGAGCAACCCGAGAAGTGGCAGGGTGTCGTCCTTGGGTGGACGCCGGTCGCCGAACGGGTTGTCCCGGAAGGCGTCCAGGAGTTCCATCAGGTGCTTCCGCGGTTCCCGGTGCGGGTGCTCGACGGTGGGACCGGCCTGGCCGTCGTGGTCCTCCGGGAGGGGGAACCGTTCCTCCAGCAGGCGCAGTTGGAGCGTTCCGGCGCTGAAGTAGCCGGTTCGGACCCATGTGCGCAGGTCGAAGTCGCGGACCAGCATCGCCACCAGTCGATCGGCGGCCGCCTGGGTGGTGTTCACTGCCGCCGACCAGTTCTCCACGTCGCGATCGGACAGTTGCACCCGTCCGGCGTTGGCCAGCTCCCGGATGCGGTGCTGATTGACCTCGTCGAGGAACGAGCGGGTGTCAGGGCCACCGCCGAGCAGCGGAATGGCAGGTGCGAACATGCGGTCAAGTTGTATCTGCACCCGGTCCACCTCGTCGACGATCACCAGATCGCTGCGTCGGCAGGCGAGTTCGAGGTAGCGGATGCGCTCCGGGTTCTGCGGGTGTGGGACACGGGAATCCACCAGGCTGGGCGGGGTGGAGACCCAGACCGTCGCGTCGACCAGGGATCGTGGCCCGTGGTGGCGCGGGCACTGGGACCAGAACGGACAGGCCGTTCGGTACGAGGTCCACGGGTCGTCGGGGTCCTTCTCGCGCTTCTTGGGTGGTTGGAGCCTGGTGCACGGTGCCTCGCCGAAGCCCAGCAGGTCGTCGGCGGAGTGGCCGTCGGCGTGGCGCAGCGCGTTCAACGCACAGGAGGTGCTCAGGTACTGGAAGTTGGAGTCCAGATGGGCGAGCAGGTTGGGCTCGCCGCGTCCTGCGATCCTGCGGTGGAGCCGTTCGGCGTGCTGCTGGCGGCCCGTCGCGCCGAGGACGGGTGCGGCGGAACCGGGAACGTGGGTGTTGTAGAGCTCGACCAGTTTGAGCTGCTCCGCGACGTCACCGACCACCACCGTCACGTTCCGGCCCTGCTTGGCGAGGTGCACGGTCAGAACGTCCCGCAGCGTGCTCTTGCCGGCGCCGACGATCCCCAGCAGGTGCTCGATGCCGGAAACGGAGAAGCTGCGGGCGGGACGGAAGCCCCGGCGGCGGCGTGTGGACAGCCGGATCGCCTTCAGCCGGGCGGCCCAGCCGGCCGGCTTCCGGGCGTCCATAGCCGCGGCCGTGATCATCAGTTTCTTCCACTTGAAGGTCAGCGGCCTCCCCTCGTGGACCGGCAGCCGTCCGAGGTCGTGACCCGGCGGTGTGGGAGCTGCGTGCTCAGGCAACAGCACCGTGGTCAGGTGTCGACCGATCGGAAAGGCGTACCGGCCGGGGCCGGCGAAGGCTGCCGGCTCGCCGGTGAACGGCGGTGCTTGGTCCAGCAGGCGCTCGTAGGAGGCCCAACGGTCCTCCGCCACCGAGAGTGACGGACGACGGATGGCGGGGGCGTCCAGGTCGGGTACGTCGAAGGCCCTGAGCTGGCGGTCTTGCTGCTGGTAATCCTTCAACGCCTCGGACCAGGCGAGTCGGCGCCCCCAGGTCCAGAGGGCATAGCGAGCGGTGCGACGGATGCGCTCCTGCCGGTCGGTAATGTCGTCGCGCTCGCGGGCGAACGGGTAGCCGCTGAACAGGGTCCAGCCCTCCGAGGCCGGAGCACCAGGGGTGAGCTGCTCTTGGAGGAACAGGCCCAGTTCGATCTCGCACAGGTCGACCAGTTTGCGGCGCGGCAGTTCCGAGCCGGTCGAACGGAGCTCCCGCACCACCTGGTGCAGGGCTTTGGCGGTGCTACGCACGAGTCCTCCCGGATCGGTCGCTCCGGTACGGAGCTGTGAATTCGCTGACGGAGCTGAGCCGCACCTGGGCGCCGTTGGGAAGGTTGCGGTCGAAGGCCTTTCGGTAGCCCGGTCGGTCGACGACCGCGTCAGGCATCACGACATCGAGCGGGGAGTCTTCGAGGGCAGCCAACTCGGCAGCCCTGAAGGCGGCCAGCGCTGGCTGTTCGCGGTCGAGGACCCGGACGGTCCGGCCCGCCCCGCCCTCGTGGACGAGCCGAAGGCCGCCCGTCTCCGTTGGGACCAGCCGGGGCCCGTCGGACAGCCTTTTGCGCAGAACGAGTTCGGTGTGGCCGGGGAGGGCGAGGAAGAGTCGAACCGCGCGGGGGAGGGCGATCGGATGCTTGGGCTCCTCCACCCTTTCGAGCCCTCCGCGCCGCTTCGTGCATCCTCCCTCGCACCATGTCCCGTCGCCCTCTGTCGGCTTGGCGAACAGCCGGCACTCGGCGCAGGTGGAGACCACGCGGTCGATCGAGAAGTGCTCGGGCACCGGCTCGTACAGCTCCCGGACCAGCCGCCAGGTGCGGATGGTGGTCGGACGCATGAGCTTGGAGATGTCAGGGTGCAGGATGACGGGATGCGTGATCAGGAAGTCCCGACAGGCGGCGAACCGCTCGGGGGTCCCGCAAGCGTCGGCGAGATCGGCGACCACCTGGGCTCCGCCTTGCTCCACGTTGCCGAGCCGACCGTACGAGGCGAGTTCGGCGCAGGTGCGGGTCGGCTCGGCCGAGCTGCGGTCGATCAGCCGGGCGTCATCGGTCAGCACGTCGGGTGGGAGGGCCAGCGGCCACGTCGTGAGGCGGTCCCGGCAGCGCGACAGCAGATCGGGAACGCTCAAGGGGGCCGGCTGGTCCTGCCGGAGGTATGCCAACACGACGCGGTCGAAGGCGAGTTGAGTGCTCGCTGGGTACGGGAGTCGGAGTGCTGTCGGACGGGTCACATCACTCAGGTCCAGCACCCCGCGAGCTACCGCCGCCAGCAGTTCGAAGTCTGGGCTCACGTCGCCGCCTCCCGTGAAGGCTCCGGCGGTCGGCGGGCCGAGCACCAGCGTGACATCTCGCAGCTGCCGCACTCCGCGCCCGGGACTGCTTCGAAAAGTCGTTCCTGGTGCCATCCGACGACCTGGTTGCGCAGCACTGCTTCGGCTGCCGCCGCGGTCTCCGGCGCGAACGGGTCGAGGCTCCGGAGGTCCACACCATCGGGGCGCAGCAGTTCGAGCTCCACCCGGTCGGCGGCCAGCAGGCCCTTGGCGATGATCCGTACCGCCAGTGCCAGCTGGGGGTAGCCCGCGAGCAGGTCGCGCGGCATCCTTCTGCTGCCGGAGGTCTTGGTCTCGCGCCACACCCATGAGCCGCCCTCGCGGTACAGCAGATCGGGCTCCGTCAGCACCAGCAGATCGGCTGCGGGATCATCGAACACCAGGAGGGGTTCCGGTGTCCTGTCGGACTCCGGATCGGCGATGCGGAGCGGGCACACCTCGGCGTGGTGGCGCAGGAGGCGGGTACCGAGGAGGAGCTCGGACTGCGGTAGCCGGTAGCCGTCCGGTACCCAGTCGGCGGGTACGTCGGAAGTGCACGGCGTCCGCTCTTCCTGGCCGTGCCGAGCGGAGAGGAAGGCGTGGACGGCGCGCCCGCGCTCGGCCGCGGCACTGCGTTCGACGGAGTCGTCCACCGGGAGCCGCAGGCTGCGGAGGTAGCCGCGCGCCGGGCAGGAGCTGTGCCCGCGGCCCGTGGTCGGCGACCAACTCCGGCGCGGCCGGGTGCGATCGGCTATCCCGAGCAGCCCCGGGGCCCGCGGCAGGGCAGGGCACACAGGTGCCACCCGGCAGGACGCGCAGGCCGACCCGGGCAGGTACTCCGGACGGTCCAAGAGTCCTCGGATCGCGGGCGCGCCGTTCTCCCGATAGAGGGCCAGGGCTTCTGCCCGTGTGCCGTCGAACAGCTTCTCGGTCCGACCGTCCAAGAGTGCGAACTGCGTCACCCGGATGCGCTCCAGCCGCTCGTCGGGATCGCCTTCCGCCGCGACCAGGGCCGCGATCGCCCGCTCGGCGTCCGTGCGCTTCCGCAGGCGGTTCACCGGAAGCCGCAGCTCCCTCAGCCGGCCGTCCACCGATTCGAAGCACCGCCCCCAGGCGCTGATCCGGTACTCCGTGTTCGGGGACCCGTCGCCTCGCGAGCCGCGGTGCCGGTAGCTCCAGTGGCGCGGGGCCGGCCGGAGTTCCGAGCTACCGGCGAACGCCGTCTCGTACATCCGGAGGGCATGTCGGGTCCATTGGCGCACCCCGTCGTGGGCGGGTTTGGAGGGCCTGCTCGACTCAGTCTCGTCGTCCGGAAGTTCGATCCGGTCGAGTGCGGCCATGAACGGGCCGTTGGTGAATGTTTCCAATGCCTCGGGCTTCCATGCGGTCGGCCGAGCCGGTCGCATTCCCCGAGCCTTGAGCGCATCTGACGCCGGGCATCGATAGCGTTCCGGTCCGAACATCCCCAAGCGGATGTCGATCACGGAAGTTCGTCCGATCAGGCCTTCGGGTGGCCGGGTTCCTGTCATACTGTCCCCCACTTCTCGTTCATCGCTCTCCGAACCCGAGTACCGGGCGGATCTGGTCCTGGAGTTCGCGTCTTGCTTCCTGGCACTCTCCTCAACAACCGCTATCGGATCCTGCGGGAACTCGGCCAAGGTGGCGAAGGTGAACTCTTCGTCGCCCGTGATGAATACGACCGCCGGGATGTTGCTGTCAAGGCACAGTTTCGACGCTTCGGTCAATCACTGACCGAGTACGCCGAACTTGCCGAACCTCTCGGGGACGAACTGGATCGGCTACGGTTCATGGAATCGGTGCCCGGGATTCCCCGCGTACTGGACGACGGCTGGCACTCCGGTTGGGGCGAGCGCCGGTACATCGTGATGGAACTGATCGACGGTTCCACCCTTCGATCCTGGATGGGCCGACATCAGCCGGTGCTCGCCACCGACGCGGCCTGTGTGGTGGCCCAGCTCTGCGACACCCTGGCGCTGGTGCACGCGCACTACGTCCACCGGGACGTGACACCGAACAATGCGATGATCCAACCAGACGGGCGGATTCGACTCCTCGATGTGGGAAATTCCACGGATTACGGGACCCGGAACTACGACCCCCGCGGGACGCCCAAGTACGCCGCTCCCGAGCAGTACGTGCTGAACTCCGAGCCCACTGCGAAGTCCGACGTCTTCGCCCTCGGCGCCCTGCTCTTCGAGATGATGACCTCGGAACTTCCTTACGGCAGTGTCGACGGCCCGCCCCGCGGGACGGAGCCGGCCTTCCCGAACGGACTCGACGCGCATATGCCCGAAAAGCTGCGGAGCCTCGGCCTCGCCATGGTCGCCGTCGACCCGCGCGAACGTCCCAGCGTTTCGGAGGTCCGCGGCTACCTCCGCCCCTGGCTGCCGGCGTTCGACTCCTCTCGAGGCCCGAAGGCCCCCCGCCCCGACCCCTCGACGTACTTCCGGCTGGTCGAGCCGGGCCGGTGAGCCCGGGATGGAGGGTCACGAGAGTTGCCGCTGACGCTCCACCGCGGCGTCGAGGTCTTCCTCGCCGAGCCTCGCCAGGAGCGCACGGGCGTCTTCGACGGCCAGTTCCGCGTCCTGGTCGCGGCCCAGTGCGCTGAGCGAGTCGGCCAGCCAGACCAGCGTCCGGGCCTCCCGGCTCGGGTACGCCATCGAGCTGTAGAGCATGAGCGCGTGGCGGTAGGCGGCGGCGGCCGCGTCGTGCTCGCCGATCGCAGCCCGGATCCGGCCCATGGTGAACGAGCCGTGTGCCTGACCATTGAGATCTGCAGTGCCGTTCAGCAGGGCCAATGACCGGCGGCAGTACTCGAGGGCCGAGAAACGGTCGCCGGCCCGGTGGTGGACGTTGGCGAGCCCGTCGAGCGCGGCTCCCTGTCCGAGCCGGTCGTCCAGAGCTTCGAAGCCTGCCAGAGCGGCTCCGAGTTCCACCATCGCCTGGTCGGTGTCGCCGTCCTCGTGCATCAGGACACCCAGGCTGTAGCGGCCCAGTGTGGTGCCCGTCAGGTCGCCGTGGTCCTGGCTGGTGCGGACCGCCCCGCGCAGTTCCGCCATGGCCCGCACACGATCGCCGAGTCCACGGTGGGTTCCGGCGAGCAAGCGCCGAATCATGGCCACGTCTCCCGGGCTTGCGATCCGTTCGGCTGCGGGGAGGGCGTCGGTGAGGTGGCCGAGGGCGTCCAGGTACCGGTTGGACCGCCACTGGTAGGTCAGCACCGTGAGTGCCAGGAGCCAGGTGTACCGGTCGAGTCGGAGCTTCCCGGCGAGGCGGAGCGCAGCGGTCAGGGTGGCGTACTCGGCGTCGAACCAGGCCGTCGCCGCCGCGTGGTCGGGGGGCGAGACTGTTCCGAACTCGCCGTCCGCGGTGATCGGCAGCCGCCGGTCCGGGTCGAGCACCCGATCACAGGACCATGCGTTCTGCAGGAGGAACTCCAGTACCCGCGAGAGGCTCTCATCGCGATCTCCAGGATCTTGCTGCTCGGCCAGCTGCGCAGCGTAGATGCGCACCAGGTCGTGCATCGCATAGCGCTCGAAGGTCGGTTCGGTCACCAGGCTCATATCGATCAGGTCATCCAGCGAACCGTCGACTGCGACACGGCCGTGCCCCAGTGCCTGAACCGCACGCCAGCTGATCGTCGGGCCGGGATGCACGGAGAGCTGCCACAGCAGCTTGGCGGCAGGGGCAGGCAAGAGTCGGTAGGAGTTCTCCAGCAGGGAGCCGACGTTCAACTCATCGGTACGCAGGTTGAGGGGGCGCAGCCCAGAACTCTCCTCCAACAGTCTGCGGACGACCCCAGGCAGGTCCCGGGGCCGACGGCGGGTGATCTGGGCAGACACGATGCGCAGTGCGATCGGCAATCCGGAGCAGTAGTCGAGCAAGGAACCTGCGATTGGTCTGGCAAGGCCCATCCGTTCCTCTCCCAGAGATGCTTCCAGCAACTCGGCTGCCTCGGGGCGGTCCAGTGGCGTGAGATCGATCAGCTTCACACCTTCCTTGACGACCAGCCCCTCCAACCGTCGACGGCTGGTGACGATTGCGGCGCTTCGGCCCGGCCCGGGCAGCAGCGGTCGGACCTGCGCCTCGTTTCTGGCGTTGTCCAGGAGGACCAGTACTCGGCGGCCCGACAGCGCGGAACGGTAAGCCGATACCAGCCCGTCGAGGTTAACGGTGGCCGGGGTCGTCCGCAGGTCGTTCAGGAACCGGGCGAGGACGGAAGCGACTTCCTCGGGCTCGATGACGGAAAATCCCCTGAGGTCGATGTACAGGATCCCGTCCGGGAAGTGTGGTGCGAGCTGCTGGGCCGCGGCCACCGCGAGAAAGGTCTTCCCGACGCCCGCCAGGCCCGCCACGGCAGCGATCCGCCCCGTCGTGGGCTCCCTGCCCAGCACGACGTCGGTGAGGAGACTCAGCTCTGATCGGCGGCCGATCAGCCGTTCCTGCTGGGCTGGCAGCTGGTTCGGCCGCTCCGGGAGCGCCGGATCCGGGGAGGTGACGCGGGGGGTGATGACGTCCTTGCTCGTCCTTGCCAGCAGCAGGTGGGCGATCGGCTGGTTGAACCGGCGCTTCCAGGCAGCGAGCAGCGGGTCGATCTCGTGGTAGCGGCCCAGCGCACCCAACGACTGGACTTTGAGGCCGAGCAGGGTCTCGCTGTCGGGCCAGTGCACAAGCCCGCTGTCGGCCCGCTCGAGCGCGATGTGGGGCTCGGCGCACTCCAAGTCGGTGCGCACGCACTCCGCGAACGCGTCGTGCAGCTCGCGGAGGATCCGGGTTCGCTGCTGGGCGAAGGCTTCACCCGGCAGGCTTTCCAGCGGGGTGGCTCCGCGCCATTCGGCCAGCGAGGCCACCAACGCGCTGCGCCGGTGCTGTGGACTCCCCGTGTGGAGCGCGCTGGCGTATTGGCTCCGGAAGCGGACCAGGTCGACGCTGGCGGGGTCGACCTGGATATGGGAGAAGCCGCCGCTGTTTCCTACCTGCAGCCCTACGGCGCGGCGCAATCTGAGGGAGTACTGCCGGATGTTCGAGGGTTTCACGTCCTCGTCCGACCATAGGAATCGAAAAACCTTGCGATGGGACACTGGCTCGCCGGGGGTCAGCAGCAGAAGGGCCAGGAGCTCACGGGTCTTTCCTGACGGAATGATGACCGATTGTTCGTTCTCTAGCGCGACCAGCTGTCCGAGCAGGCGGAACTTCATGTCAATCCCCAATGTCGAAGCGTGAATTGGCTCTGGCATCCTCGCCTGAGACAGCATCGCACGAGGCTCCGAGAGGCCTTTAACGTTCGGTTAACGCCTCAGAGTTGATGGTCTGCCGCGGTATCTGCCACGCTGCTGCGTCATCGGCCCGAGCTCGATGGTGGCCGCCCGGTGCGCCATCGAGCCGCGGTCATCCTGGCCGGTGACCGGAATCCATCCGGTGAAGCGGCTCGGGCTCATCGGTATCCAACGAACTACTCAAGAGACGACTATGACTACGACTCAGCGCAAGAGCCGGCAGCGCAGCACGCGCCCGGCGACCACTCGTCGGCCCAAGGCGACGATCCCGCCCCGCCGGAAGCGCCAGCCCCGCCCGAAGCCGGTACCGGCGCCGCAGCAGGGTGCTACTACGACGCACCCGGGCCGGCTGCGGCCGGTCCGTCCGACGGCCCAGCGGATCTACGAGGTTGAGCTCTTCGACGATCTCGAGTAGGGGCGCTTCTGCAGAAGCTGAGGGCGGACACGCCGACGAGGGGGTTGGGGAGTTCAACCGAGTCGTCGGCGTGTCCGACAAGCCCGATGGCAGAACGAGTAAAGACTCCGACTTCCTCCCTCGCGGCGAGCTGTTTCCGCAGGAGGCTCGCCGCCGTGATGCGGCTGTCCTCGTACACCTTGCGCAGCTCACCGTTCAGCACCGCTTTTTGACTTCGTGCGACAGACGGACCCGTCACTCCGGGCTCCTCTTGCCTGTAACCGCTGACTGCCGCCGACGCGGCAGGTGACCTCGACCGCATGGCTCATGTGGAACAGGCATGGCGGGACCGTCTCCGACTCTTCCCTCCTGGAGGCCCCAGCAGCGGCGGCCGAACTGCGGCTCATCCTGGCTGACTTCGAGCGGGCCCGGAGCGCAAGTGCCGCTCGCGATCGGGACCATCTGGAGGTCCACCACAATACCTTCCACGGACCGGTCCAGCTGAAGGGTGTCCAGAACAACCACGGCTGAGACACCGGAATTGACAACGAGCGCATCTCCTTCGATGTGCACGGCAACCGCATCGACGGACCGACACAGGTCTCGGGACGCAGAACAACTACTTCTCCGCCGCTCCGGCGGGCCCAATGCCACCCGGCATGAGGAGGTGGATGACCTTGGGTTGGAGGAGGCCCTGAGACACCGGGGCGACTACGGGATCGCTGAGTACCTGGGCGCAGGGCCGGCGCTGCTGGACGAGATGAACCGGGCCTGCCGGGCTGGCGGAAGTCTGCGAGGATACGCCTATGTCAGGGCCGCAGTTGACCTGCACCGTGCGGGTCTGCTGGAGATTCCCTTCATTGCCATCGAGGAGCTGCATCTCACTTACGTGGAGGGAACCCCGGGCGCACGGCCGGAACCGGCCGCAGATGCGTTCACCTGGGCGACCCGGGTCCACTACGGGGCGACGGGAATGATCAACCCGGTGGGAATCGACTCCGTCGCAAACCCTTCGACTACCTCGTGGAGCACTTCTCCCGGGGCGAGCAGCCTGTCCACCGGGACACCTGGGACATCGTCCGTAGGTACATCCGGCACGACTTCCATCTGTACCTCGTGGGAGTGCTCGCGGCAGCGTTCGGAGAAGACGACGTCGCCGAGTCCATATGGCGCCCACTAGCCGACTCCGGGAACGCGGATGCACTGTTTCGCGTCGCCCTCCTGCGGTCCCAGCAAGGGGGTCAGGCGAAGTCTGAGGGCCTGCTGCACCGCGCTGCGGATCTTGGGTACGAGGACGTCCCGTACGCGCTGGGCCTGTTGCTGCGCGACCGAGGACAGCTGCAGGAGTGCGAGATCCAGTGGCAGCGTGCCGCTGTCGACGGCAACGCAGAGGCCTCCTACTGCAGCGCAAGGCGGGCGCAACCGAGACCATGGCCATGTACAGCGTCGATGACGAGGGCTTCGGCATAGTGCTCTCCAGCCCGAACGGCGTCACCGCCAAGCGGAGCTGCCGGCGCCGGCCCTGACCAGCGACCATCGGCGAGCGGGCTCCGGACGCCGGGGCCCGCTCGCACACCGCTATGGCGGTGGTAGTCGGAGTGGACAAGCGGGTGGCGTCGACCACCCTGATTCGTCCGGCTGAACAAGGAGATCCGCCGCCGCACCGACGTGGTCGGTATCTTCCCCGACCGTACGGCCGTCATCCGGCTCGTGGGCGCGTTGCTCGCCGAGCAGAGTGCCGAGTGGGCTGAACGGCGCCGCTACATGGGACCCGAGATCCTCGGCCGCTGCTGCGTTCACCTCATCGAGGGAGAAACCGGCTTCGACAGGACCCCAACATCCCTCACCGCATGGCGTGTTAGCGAATGACCGAGTGGCCGTCGATACGCCACTCCAGCGGACGTGACCGAACACGTCCGCTCTTGATCTCCTATTGAGCAGGTCCTCCGTGATGCCCTGGCGGCCGGCCAGGAGTAGCTCCTGGTGGGGCGTCGTGGATAAGGGTCGGGGAGCTGGCCGCCGGCGGGGGTGGGGCGAGGGTGGGGTCGAGGGCGGCCCGTAGCAGTCGCAGGTAGCTGTCGCGGGGTATCTCGACGCCACCCAACTTGCGGGTGAAGGAGTGGAGTTGCTGGACGTCGACGAGTAGACAGCCGCGGCGGTCCATCAGTTCCGCCATGGCTGCGACGGCGGCGTGTCCGGCGTCGGGGGCGGAGTGGAAAGTGGTCTCCATGGAGAGCCAGCGGCCGATGCCCATGCCGACGACGCCGCCGACGAGTCGGTTGTCCAGCCAGGCCTCGGCGGAGTGGGCGGCGCCTACGTGGTGCAGCTCCCGGTAGAGCGTGGACATCGAGGAGTCGATCCAGGTGCCCTCGCCGGGTTTGCGACCCACCGCGCAGGAGGCGAGCACCTCGTCGAAGGCGGTGTTCCAGCGCAGTTCGAAGCCGCCGGCCTCGACCTTCCGGCGGGCCCGGCGCAGGTAGCGGGTCCAGGTGCTGCCCCGGACGTCGATGATGCAGCGGGCCTCGGGGTTCTCCCACGCGAGGGGTGCCTGTGGCTTGCGGGTGTCGCCGCCGGCGTACCAGCCGTTGGCGTAGTAGGCCAGCGCCTCGGCGGCGCTGACGGTGGGGTTGCCCGTCGGCTGCCCGACCATCACGCGACCGCCTTGTCGATCCAGTCGTTGCCCGCCTGCCCTTTGCCCGCTTGGCCGTTGACCCGCAGGCTCAGCCGGACCAGGTCGGCGTGGGTGCCGGCGGGTGCCTTGGCCCGAATTCGGCGGAGGTAGGTGTTGACCGTGTGGACACTTATTCCGAGGCGGCGGGCGACCTGCTCGTAGGTGCAGCCGCCGGCTATTTGATGCAGAACCTCGCGCTCGCGTGGTGAGAAATCATTCACGTAATCCAGGTCCATGACCGCCCCCGTCTGAACTATCGACCATTGCGCGGCGACCGGCGTTCACCACAAGGGGCCCCACCCGCCGCCGAGTCGTCAGGCTACCACCGGGTTTTGTCGAGTCACAGGCTTGAGGGGCAGGTCGGAGAGCATCCTGCGAACATCGCTACACCCTGTCAACTGCGGCCCGCGGGCCCTCGTAAAACACAAGCTGGTGAGCATGTCAAGTCACCAGTTGCAGTGACTCGCCCGGGACCCGGGGGTGGGTGAAGGTGGCGGTCGAATGCCTTGGACATCGGCCTGGCCGCAGCCCCATCGGAGAGGACTGATTGACGACATGCTGACCGAAGAACAAATCCGGCTATTCGGCGAGGACGGGTTCATCCTGATTCCTGACGTCTTCGACTCTGCAGAGCTGGAGGCGCTTCGCGGCGGCCTTTCCGAGGTATTCGCAGAACTCGGCCCGCACCGCGTGCTGGAGGCCGGCACCGGTGTGGTGCGCGGGGTGCACGGCGTGCACGCGACCCACCCGCTGTTCGGCGCGCTGGCCCGGCTGCCCCGGCTGGTGGAGCCGGCCCGGCAGTTGCTCGACGACGAGGTCTACGTCCACCAGTTCAAGATCAACGCCAAGCTGGCACTGGTCGGCGAGGTCTGGGAGTGGCACCAGGACTTCCGCTTCTGGCGCGACGAGGACGGCATGCCCGCGCCGCACGCGCTGAGCGCGGCCGTCTTCATGGACCGGGTCGACGAGTTCAACGGCCCGCTCATGGTGGTTCCCGGCTCGCACCGGGAGGGCGTGTACGAGACCACCGTGCAGGAGGACGCGGACTGGAGCCGGACGCTCTCCGCGAAGATGAAGTACTCCCTGACCGCCGAGACCCTCGCCCGGGCCACCCGCGAGCGCGGCATCGTCGCGCCCAAGGGGGAGTCGGGCAGCGTTCTGCTGTTCCACAGCAACATCCTGCACGGATCGGTGCCCAACATGTCGCCGAACAACCGCACCCTGGTGCTGATCAGCTACAACGGCGTCCGCAACCGGCTGGGCGAGGTGCCCGCACCCCGGCCGGAGTTCCTCGCCTCCCGCGACTTCACTCCGCTCGGCACGGTCGCCGACGACGCCCTGCTCGCCCTCCCGCACGCCGCTGCGGGGCGGGCGTGACCGGCTCCCGCGAGCGGCGGATCGAGGAACTACTGGCCCGGCGCGGCCTGCGCGCCCCTGCCCCGACCGGCCCCGGAGGTCCGGACGCGCGCGTCGAGGGGCCGCTCTCCCCGGGTCAGCGGCGGCTCTGGCTTCTCGATCGGCTGCACCCGGGCAGCGCCGAGTACAACGTGCCGATGGCCTGGCGGATCGAGGGCTACCTCGACGAGGCCGCGTTGCTGGAGAGCCTGCGCGCGCTGTGCCTGCGGCACGCCGCGCTGCGTACCCGGATCACGGTGGACGCCCAGGGCGAGCCCGGACAGACCGTGCTCGCCGAGGCGCCCGTCGTCGAGATCGTGGACCACGGCACGCTCCCCGGGGGAGCACGCGAGGCCGCGGTCGAAGCGGCCGTCAGGGCAGAGGCGGACGAACCCTTCGACCTCGCCGGAGCGCAGCCGCCGGTGCGGCTGCGCCTGCACCGACACGGCGACCCGCACGGTGCCCGGCGGTGGACGCTCACCCTGACCGTCCACCACATCCTGTTCGACGATTGGTCCTCCGGCGTCCTCCAGCACGACCTGGCCGCGCTGTACCGCCGGGCCACCGGCGGTGGCGGGGAACTCGGGCCGACGAAGGCGCACTACCTCGACTGGGCCGCCCGGCAGCACGAGCCGACCGAGGGCCGTGCCGAGCAGCTCGCCCACTGGCGCGAACGGCTGGAGGGCGCGCCGACCACCGTGAACCTCCCCGCCCGCCCGGGGCAGGAGTCCGGGCCCGGCCCGGCCCGCCAGCTCGCCGTGCCGGTCGACCCGGCGGACCTGGCCCGGTTGGAGGAGCTCGGCCGCGCCGAGGGCTGCACCTCGGTCACCGTCCTGCTGGCCGCCTGGGCGGCCCTGCTGCACCGGGTCGGCGGGCAGGACGACCTGGTGATCGGCACGCCGTACGCCCAGCGCGGCCCGGCCTGGACGCACGAGCTGATCGGCTTCTTCCTCAACACCCTCGCGCTGCGCGCGGACCTGACCGGGACGCCGACCTTCCGGACCCTGCTCGGCCGGATGCGAACGGTCGTCGCCGAGGCGTACGACCGGGCCGAGGTGCCCTTCGACGAGGTGGTGGAAGCACTGCGACCCGACCGCTCCGGCGGTCGGCACCCGCTGTTCCAGGTGTGGTTCGCCGCCGACGAGGTCGGCGCCGCCGGGCTGGATCTGCCCGGGACGGTCTGCACCCCCCTGGAGGCCGAGGGCGGCCGGGCCAAGTTCGATCTGGCCCTGTTCGCCGCCCGGCGGGCCGCCGACACCGAGCTCGTCCTGGAGTACGACGGCGCACTGTTCGACGACGCGACGGTGGAGCAGCTCGGCCGGCAGCTGGCCCGGCTGGTCCGCTCGCTCGCCGACGCCCCGGACCGCCCGCTGACCGACCACGAGCTGCTGGACCCCGCCGAGCGCGAGCTGGTCCTGCGGACCTGGAACGACACCGCCGCCGATCTGGGCGCCGAGCCGCTGGCCCACCACTGGTTCGAGCGGCAGGCCGCCCGGACGCCGGACGCGATCGCGGTCGAGGCCGGTGACGAGCGGGTCTCCTACGCCGAGCTCGACCGGCGGGCCGAGGCGGTGACCCGAGCGCTGGCGGAGGCCGGCGTGGGCGCGGGCGCGTTCGTCGGCATCGCGGTGCCCCGCTCGGTCGCGATGCTGGCCGCCGTCCTGGGTACCCTCAGGACCGGTGCGGCGTACGTGCCGCTGGACCTGAGTCACCCGTCGGAGCGGATCGCGCTGCTGCTGGAGGACACCGCTCCGTCGGTCGTCCTGGTCGCCGCGGGGACGCCCGACCGGCTGCCCGCGACCGGCGCCCTGCTGATCGACGTCGGCGCGCTACCCGCCGCACCCGGAGCCGGCGGTCCGGCCCGGCCGGCCGTCCCCGCTGACCCGGAGTCGGTCGCGTACGTGACGTACACCTCCGGTTCCACCGGACGCCCGAAGGGCATCCTGATGCCGCACCGGGCGGTCAGCAACCTGGTCGCCTGGCAGCTGGACCGCTACCGGCACCGGCAGCCCGGTCACCGGACCCTGCAGTTCGCCTCGCTCAGCTTCGACGTCTCGTTCCAGGAGATCTTCTCCACCCTCGGCGCGGGCGGCACCCTGGTGCTGATCACCGAGGACGAGCGGCGCGACGTGCACGGCCTGGTCGACCTGCTGAACCGGCACCGCGTCCAGCGGCTGTTCATCCCGGCCGTGGCGCTCCAGCAGGTGGCCGAGGGCTACCGCCGGGGCGGTCGGCTGCCGCACACGCTGGAGACGGTGATCGCGGGTTCCGAGCAGCTGGTGGTCACCGAGGACCTGCGTCAGCTGTTCACCGACCTGCCGAACGGCCGGCTGCACAATGAGTACGGTCCGTCCGAGACCCACGTCACCACCGCCCACCACCTGCCGGCCGACCCCGCGGAGTGGACCGGCTGGGCGCCGATCGGGCGCCCGATCGCCAACTCCCGGGTGTACGTGCTCGACGCTGCGCGCCGGCCGGTACCGGTGGGAGCGCGCGGCGAGGTGTACATCGGTGGCACGGGGCTTGCCCACGGCTACCTGGGACGGCCGGAGCTGACCGCCCTCGCCTTCGTGCCGGACCCGTACTCCGACCGGCCCGGTGCCCGGCTCTACCGGACCGGCGACATCGCCCGCCATCTGCCGGACGGCGAGTTGGAGTTCCTCGGCCGCGCGGACGGCCAGGTCAAGATCCGCGGCTTCCGGGTCGAGCTGGGCGAGGTCCAGGCCGGCCTGGACGCGCACCCGGCGGTGCGCTCGGCCTTCGTCAAGGTGGAGGGGCAGGGCTCGGCGGAGCGCCGCCTGGTCGCCTACGTCGTCCCGCAGGACGGCCCGGCGCCCGGACCGGCCGAGCTGCGGGAGTTCCTGCGCCGCAGGCTGCCGGACTACATGGTCCCGGCCGCGTTCGTTGCGCTCGAGCGTTTCCCGCTCACCGTCAACGGCAAGGTCGACCAACGGCGCTTGCCCGCGCCAGAGTTCACGATTGGCAGCGGGCCGGAAGCCGAGCCGAGGGACGCGCTGGAGCGGGAGCTCGCCGCCGAGCTCGCCGACCTGCTCGGCGCCGAACGGGTCGGCCGCGACGACGACTTCTTCCAGCTCGGCGGCCACTCCCTGCTCGCCACCAAGCTGCTGTGGGCCGTTCAGGCCCGCCACCGCGTCGAGTTTCCGCTCGCCGACTTCTACGGGCGGCCCACCGTGGCCGGGCTGGCCGAACTGGTGCGCAACGTCGCTCCGGCCCCCCACCCGGACCCTGCCGCCGACGCCTCGGACGGGGACGCGGCCGGTGCCGCCACGGCCGAGCAGCGCGCACGCCAACACCTCGACGACCTCTTCGACGACCTGCTGGGCCCGGCGCAGTAGCCGCGCCGCCCACGGAAGGAAGAACCACCCCATGAGCTCAGCACCCGCCGCGACCGGCTCGCACACCGTCGTGGTCAACGAGCAGCAGCAGTACTCGCTCTGGCCTGCCGACCGGCAGCCTCCGCTCGGATGGGCGGTGCTCGGCCGGCCGGCGAGCGAGGAGGAGTGCCTGGCGTACATTGCCGAGCACTGGACCGACCTGCGCCCGCTCGCCGCCCGCCGTGCCCAGACCGTCGGAGGGCTCGATGGCTGAATCCCTCAGCGCCGGACCCCTCAGCGCCGGACCCCTCAGCCCCGGCCTCACCCTGGCCCTGGAGCCGGAGGAGCGCCGGCAGCTGGCCGAGCTGGCCGCCGCGCACGCCGGTGCCGCGATCGGGCCGCAGGCGCACGCCTTCTTCCGCGAGGCGCCCGTCCTGGCCCAGCAGCTGCCGCACCGGCTGCGCGCTGCGCTGACCGGCATGCGCCAGCGCGAGGACACCGCCTTCGCCCTGGTCACCGGCCTGCCGGTGGACGACGAGGCGCTCGGCGACACCCCGGACACCTGGCGCGACCCGGCGGCGGTCCGCCGCACCGACCGGTACGAGAGCCAACTCGCCCTGGTGGGGTCGGTGTTCGGAGAGCTGTTCGGCTGGAACACCCAGCAGGGCGGCGCCATGATCCACGACGTGCTGCCGATGCGCGAGTTCGAGAACACCCAGATCAACTTCGCCAGCCAGGAACCGATCTGGTGGCACACCGAGGACGCGTTCCACAGCCACCGCCCCGACTACGTCGGGCTGCTGTGCCTGCGCAACCCGCAGCGGGCGGCCACCACGGTCAGCTGCGCCGCCGACTGGGACCTGTCGGACCCGAAGTACGACCTGCTCTTCGAGGAGCGGTTCCGGCACCGCCCGGACGAGTCGCACGCTGACGCCGCCGAACCGGTCAAGCCCCGCGCGCTGCTCACCGGCGACCGGGCCCACCCCTTCGTCTGCGTGGACCCGTACTTCCTGGAGCAGCCCGCCGACCCGGTGGTGGCGGCGGTCCTGCGTGACTTCTACGCGGTGGTCGAGGCGGCGCTGCAGCAAGTGGTGCTGGTGCCCGGCGACATCCTGGTCGTGGACAACCACCGTGCCGTGCACGGGCGCAAGCCCTTCCGGGCGAACTACGACGGCCGCGACCGCTGGCTCAAGCGGATGTCGGTGAGTCGGGACCTGCGCCGCAGCTGGCCCGCCCGGGCCGCGGGCGCACGACAGATTCTGGACGGCAATGAGCACTGATACGGCCGCCGCTGGCACGGCGCCCACTGGAACGGCGAGCACGGGGACGACGGTGAACGGGGAGACGACGGTGGCGGTGCCCACAGACTGGACATCGGTGATCGAGGCATTCGCGGCGCAACGGGCCGAACGGCCGCACGCCCCCGCGGTGACCGGCAGCTACGGCGACTGGTCGTACGAGCAACTCGGCCTGCTGGCCGACCGGGTGGCCACCGCCGTGCCCGCCGGCCGGGAAGCCAGGGTCGGCTACCTGGGCGCCCGTGACCAGCGCTTCCTGGCCGTGGTGCTGGGAGTGCTGGGCAGCGGCGCGGCCTACGTGCCGCTGGACCCGGCCTGGCCCGCCGCGCGGATCGCCGAGGTGGCCGAGGAGTCCGGCCTGGCCCGGGTGTTCGTCGACGGGGCGCACGCGGCCGTGGCGGCCGCGGCCGGCCTTGCCGACGTCGTCCACGTCGACGAGGTGCTCGCCGTCGCCGAGCCGCCCGCGCCCGCCGTGCGCCGGGACGGTTCCGCGGCCGATCTCGCCTACGTGGTCTTCACCTCCGGATCGACCGGTCGGCCCAAGGGCGTGCTGACCGAGCACGCCGCGCTGCTCAACAACTGCGCGGGCATCGCCGCACGCTGGGGGCTGACCGAGGACGACCGGGTGCTCCAGTTCACCACGCTCGGCGTGGACATCACCCTGGAGGAGGCGTTCTCGGCCTGGGTGGCCGGGGCAGCGCTGGTCCTGATGGACCCGGCCGTCGGCGCTGACCTCGCCGCCTTCACCGCCTTCCTGGCCGAACACCGGGTCAGCGCGCTCGACCTGCCCACCTCCTTCTGGTCGACCTGGCTCGCCGCCGTCGAGGCCGGGGACGTCCCGCCGCCGCCCGCCACCGTGCGGGTCGTCGCGGTCGGCAGCGAGGAGGTCGGCTCCGACGAGATCGCCCGCTGGCACGCGGTGGCCGGCCCGTACGGCGCGGTCTACAACATGTACGGCTCCACCGAGCAGGCGATCACCTCGATCGTGGCCGGCCCGATCGCCCCGGGCGATCCGATCGGCACTGGTGTCATCGGCACCCCGCTGCCCGGCGTCCGAGCGTACGTCCTGGACGGCGACCTGCGGCCGGTCCCGCCGGGGGCGCCCGGCGAGCTGTACGTCGGAGGCCTGGCCGTCGCCCGCGGCTACACCGGCCAGCCCGCCCGCACCGCCGCCCGGTTCCGGCCCGACCCGTTCGCGGAGGAGCCCGGCGCCCGGATGTACGCCACCGGCGACCGCGCCGTGGCCCTCACCGACGGCAGCTTCCGCTTCGCCGGCCGCATCGACGACCGGTTGAAGGTCCGCGGCTTCACCGTGCAGCCGCGCGAGGTCGAGCTGGTCCTACTGGGCGTGCCCGGCGTGGCCAAGGCCGTGGTCGCGGCCGAGCCGGGCCCGGACGGCCGGGACCGCGTGGTCGCCGAGGTGTTCGCGACCGTCCCCGGCGGCGAGGTCGAGCGGCTGGTCGCCGCCCTCACCGCCGCGACCGCCGAGCGGCTGCCCGCCCCGGCGCAGCCACAGCGCTACACCGTTCACACCGACGACGCGGACGAGCCGCGCACCCTGCGCCCGGCCGCCGCCCGCGCCGCGGCCGGGTCCGCGCCGGAGGACCTCGGCCACCCGGCCGCCGTCGCGGCCGTCACTGCGCTGTGGCAAGAGCTGCTCGGCGCGCAGGAGATCGGCCCGCACGACAGCTTCCTGGACCTCGGCGGCAACTCGCTGATGGTCACCCAGCTGGTCACCCGGCTGCGCAGCCGGCTCGGGGTGGAGCTGGGCTTCGCCGAGTTCTTCGCCGCGCCGACCGTGGCCGCGGTGGTGGCCGCCGTGGTCGCCGCCGACGCCCCGGTGACCGGGCAGACCGGCCCGGTCGTGCTCACCCCGCGCGAACTGCCGCGTACCGGCGCCGAGCAGGGACCGGCCTGGTCCGGTCAGGAGCGGATGTGGTTCCTGAACCGCCTCGCCCCCGAGTCAGCCGCCTACAACCTGCCGCTGGTCTTCGAGGTGTCCGGCCCGCTCGACCTCGGCGCCCTGGAGCGGGCGCTGCACACCGTGCTGGAGCGGCACGAGCCGCTGCGCACCGCGATCCGGTTCGAGGACGGCCGCCTGGTGCAGTCCGTCCGCCCGGTCGCCGTCCGGATCGAGACCGCCGTCACCGCCGCCACCTCGGCGGAGGAACTGCGGGCCGCCGACGGGCTGTTGGCCGCCTTCGTCGCCCGCCCGTTCGATCTGGCCGCCGGCGCGCTGCTGCGCGCGGCGCTGCTGGACTGCGCGGACGGGAACCGGCTGTTGGCCTTCGCGGTGCACCACTCCGCGTTCGACGAGTGGTCCTCGGGGCTGTTCGTCGCCGAGCTGGGCGCCGCCTACGCGGCCACCGCCCGCGGGGCCGAGCCGGCCCTGCCGCCGCTCGGCGCCCGCTACCTCGATTTCAGTGCCTGGCAGGCCGGCTCCGAGTTCCGGGCACACGCCGAGGGCCTGCACGGCTTCTGGCGCGAGTACCTGGACGGGCTGCCGCAGAGCCTGCCGCTGCCGGCCGACCGGGAGGCGCCGCGCGAGCCCAGCGGTGCCGGCGGGGCCCGGGCCTTCACCGTCGGCCCGCGGCAGACCGCGGCCCTCACCGCGCTCGCCCAGCGCGAGGGCGTCACCCGTTACCACGCCCTGCTCACCCTGTATGCGGTGTTCCTGGCCAGGCACGCCGACCAGTACGACCTGGCGATCGGCGTGCCCACCGCCAACCGCGGCTCGGAGGAGTTGGAGCGGCTGATCGGACTGTTCGTCAACACCCTGCCGGTGCGGGCCGACCTGACCGACAACCCGCGCTTCGCCGAGGCCGTCCAGCGGCTCAGCCACAGCACGCTGGCCGCGCAGGGGGCCGCCGACCTGCCGTTGGACGAGATCGCGCGGGCCACCGGCCGGCCCGGCACGCCCGGCGAGAACCCGATCTTCCGCACCATGTTCCTGATGGACGAGGAGCGGGTCGACCTCGACCTGGTGGGCACCCGGGTCACCACGCTGGAACTGCCGGCCCGGACCTCGACGCTCGACCTGACGCTGATCCTCGGCGAGTACGACGGACGGATGGAGGGCCGGCTCTGGTACTCCGCCGACCTGTTCGACGAGGAGAGCGCGGACCGGCTGGTCGAGACCTTCCTCGCCCTGGTCGACCGGGTCGTCGCCGACCCCGACCTCAAGGTCAAGGACATCCCCTTCGTTCCGGCCGGGGCCCGGGCGCTGACCGTCGGCGAGCCCGCCGCCGGGCCCCGCGCGCCGCTCGCCCTGCAGATCGCCGAGACCGCCCGCCGGTACCCCGAGCGGACCGCCGTGGTCGCCGACGGCGCGAGCCTGACCTACCAGGAACTGCTGGCGCTGGTCGACGACATCCGCGGTTGGCTGCTTGCGGCCGGACCGGTGCCGGAGTTCGTCCCGCTGGTGCTGCCCGGTGGGTCGGCGATGCTGGCCGCCATGGTCGCGGTCAACAGCCTCGGCGCGGCCTTCGTCCCGGTCGACCCGGACTGGCCCGCCCAGCGCATCACGGACATCCTCGCCGAGCTGGGCAACCCGCTCGCGGTGGTCGCCGCGGACGAGGCGGCGCAGTCCGCGGTCCGGGCCGTCCGGACAGTGCGGGCGCCCTCGGCGCCGGTCGGCGAGCACGCCCCGACCCCGTGGCAGCTCGCCCCGGAGCACGGCGACCGGCCGATGTACGCGATCTACACCTCGGGTTCCACCGGACGCCCCAAGGGCGCGGTGGTCCACCACCTCGGCGTCGCCAACCGGATCGCCTGGATGAACCGCGAGTTCGGCGCCGAGGCGGCCGACACCGTGCTGCAGACCACCCCGCCGGTGTACGACAGCTGCGTGTGGGAGTACCTGTGGCCGCTCACCCTCGGCGGACGTGCGGTGCTGTCCGGGCCGACCCTCCAGGCCTCGCCGGAGCGGCTGCTGGAGGTCATCGCCGCTCACCGGGTGCGCACCATCGACCTGGTCCCGGCCATGCTGGACGGCCTGGTGCGGCACGCGGTCGGCCGCCCCGAGGTGGTCGAGGCGCTGGGTTCGCTGCGGGTCGCCATCGTCGGCGGCGAGGAACTCGGCCGGGGCGTGGCCCGTCGCTTCGAGGAACTCGGCCTGCCCGCCCGGCTGTACAACCTGTACGGCCCGACCGAGGCCAGCATCGGCTCGATGTTCCACCGGGTCACCGGCGGTGACCGGGGCCGGGTGCTGATCGGCCGGCCGATCGACGGCACCGGCGCGGTCGTCCTGGACGAACGCCGCCAACTCGTCCCGGTCAACGTGGTCGGCGAGCTGTACTTGGCCGGCGACTGCGTCGGCCTCGGCTACCTCGACAACGCCGGCGAGACCCGGCGCCGGTTCGTGGAGAACCGCTTCGCCGGCGACCTTCCCGGCACCAGGCTCTACCGCACCGGTGACCTGGCCCGGGTGCGGCCCGACGGCGAGGTGGAGTTCCGGGGCCGCGCCGATGAGCAGATCAAGATCCGCGGTGTCCGGGTCGAACCCGCCGAGGTCGTCGCCGCCCTGGAGGCCCACCCCGGGGTCGCCCAGGTTGCCGTCCTCGCGGCGCCCGTCGCCGGCGCCGGCGACCGGACCAGGGAGCGGGTCGCCGCCCTGCTCGCTGCCGCGCCGGCCGAACTGGCCGCCGCCGCCTGGCAACGCGTCACCCGCGCCGGCATCGCCCCGACCACCACCACAGATCCGGAGCACTGACCATGCTGCGTCGCTACAAGGACTTCTCCATCGAAGTGGGGCTGCACCGCGGCTCGTTCATCGCCGCCCCGCGTGCCGAGCAGCAGCGCTGGGTCGTGCACCGGGCCGTGGACGAGCTGGCCGAGCAGTTGCGCCACCTCGACGTGATCGCCCCGGAGTTCGTGGACGGCACCACCCGCGGCGAGATCAACGCCGAATGGCACGACAGCGAGGCCGACTACCACGACGGCTCGCTGATCATCGAGGGCCAGCAGGTGATGCAGGACTGGGAGGCCGCGCTGATGCGCCGGATGGCCGAACGGGTCGGCGCCGGCCACGGCGACATCCTGGAGATCGGCTTCGGCCTCGGCCTCTCCGCGACCTTCATCGAGGAGCAGGGCGTCCGCTCGCACACCATCGTCGAGTTCAACGACCAGGTGCTGGAGGTGGCCAAGGCCTGGCGCGCTCGGCGCCCGGACTCCGACATCGAGCTGATCCAGGGCAACTGGCAGTCCGTCATGCCCACCCTGGGCGACTTCGACGGGATCTTCTGGGACGCCTTCCCCACCAGTGAGGACGAGTTCGACCAGTACGTCCTGCGGGACAGCACGGTGGCCGAGGCGTTCTTCTCCGAGGCTGCCGCCCACCTGAGGCCCGGCGGGGTGTTCACCTACTACACCAACGAGCGTGACTCGCTCAGCCGGCGCCACCAGCGCAGTCTGCTGCGGTATTTCAGCTCGTTCTCGGTGGAGGTCGTGGACGGGCTCGTCCCGCCCGCGGACTGCCAGTACTGGTGGACGGACCGCATGACGGTCGTCACGGCCACCCGCTGAACCCGGTGAGAGAGGAAGACACCCCCATGCTGCCCAGCCTTGATGACCTGACCGAGGACCAGCTGGCCGAGCTGGAACGGCTGCTGTCCCCGACCGGGACGTCCGACCGGGAGACGGCGCCGCACGAGTTGGTCGCCTACTACGTCCCGGCCGACGGCGCCCCGGCGCCGCTCGCCGCCGAACTGCGCGCCCACGTCGCCACGCTGCTGCCGGCCTCCCATGTGCCGGTCCGGTTCACGGCGGTGGCCGAACTGCCCCGGCTCGCCAACGGCAAGATCGACCGCCGCGCGCTGCCGGCCGCGGCCCCCGCCCCGACCGGGTCCGACGAGTCGGCCGGCACCGGAACCGCGCCCGCCGACGACGTCGAGTGCTGGCTGGCGGGTGTCTGGGCCGACGTGCTGGAGCGGCCGGTCGGCACCGTCGAGGCGGACTTCTTCGCCCTGGGCGGCAGTTCGCTGCGCGCGGTGCGGGTGCTCTCCCGGATCGAGGCGGTCATCGGCGTCGAACTGCGCCTGGCCCGGTTGTTCGAGGACGCGACGCTCGCCGGCCTGGCCGCGCTGGTGCGCGACCAGGCCGACCGGGTGCCCGACTTCGCCGCGATCGTCGCGGTCGCCGCCGAGGTGTACGGCCAGGACGCGGACGAACCGGCGGCCGCCCGTGCCTGACCTCGCACCGCGCTTCACCGGCCTCGCGCTGTACGGCAGTTGCTACCAGCAGTGCGTCGCCAACCTGCTCGACTGGCAGGGCGTGCCCGCCGCCGAGGAGGCCGTCGGCATGAGCTGGGGCTTCTCTCGGCCCGGCGGTGCGGCCTTGGACGGCAGCGGCCGCTGGCTCGCGGCGGCCGGCGCCGGGTACGGCCTCGACGTGGCCGACCTGCGGTTCGCCGACCCGGAGCAGGCGGGCGCGTACGAGCGGGAGAGCCTGGCGGCCGGCGTGCCGGTGGCCGCCGCCGTGGACGCCTTCCACCTGCCCTCCCCGTTCGAGGGCAAGCAGCACATCACCCACTGCGTGATCGCGGTCGCTGCGGACGCCGATGGGGTGGTCGTCGTCGACCCGATGAACAACCCCGAGCCGGTCCGGTACCGCCCGGTCGACTGGGCGCGGCTGCGCTCCGGGCCGAGCGCCCAGGACTCCCGGCTTCTGCTGGTCCGATCGGGGCCCACCCGGCGCCCCGGGCCGGTCGCCCTCGCCCGGCAACTCGGCGAACAGCTGCGCGCGCACGACGAGCAGGACGCCGCCGCGCTCGCCGACCACCTGGCGGCTGATGCCACCGGAGCCCCGGACGTCAGCGGGGTCGCCGCCGAGCGGATGTACCTCGCCCGGTTCCTGGCCGCGCTGGCCCGCCCGCTGCCCGAACTGCGGCCGGTCGCCGAGGGCCTGGCCGCCCTGGAACGCCGCTGGTACCTGGCCCACACCATCGCGCTGGAGTCCGGCGGCGTCCCGCCGCAGCGCCAGCTGCGGCTGGTCCGCGACCTCGGCGAGCGCGACCAGGAGCAGCGGCGGGCCGCGGCCGAGCTGCTCTCGGCGATCCACCGGAACCACGAGGAGGACCAATGACCACCACCCGAGAGCGCTGCGAGCGCGCCGTCCGGGACGCGCTGGCCCGCAACGCCGAGGTGGAGCCCTCCGCCGACCTGCTGGCGGTCACCGACGACCTGTACGACCACGGCCTGACCTCGCTCGCCTCCGCCCGGGTGATGCTGGCCGTGGAGGGCGCGTTGGCGATCGAGTTCCCGGAGCGGATGCTCACTCGGGCCCTGTTCGCGAGCATCGACCGGCTCACCGACGCCTGCGTCGAGGTGCTGGAGACCGAGGGAGCCGCACGGTGACGACCGACCTGGATACCGTGCCGGCACCCGCCCGGCCGGCCGGAGCCGCGACGCTGACCGAGGAGGCGGCGCTCGCCGCGATCGCAGTCCGCGCCGAACTGCTCGAACGCGAGGCAGTCCGCGCCGACCGCACCGCCACCGTCCCGGCTGCGAGCATCGCCGCCCTGCGCGAGGCGGGCCTGTGGTCCGCGGCGGTGCCCGTCGAGTACGGAGGCCCCGGCCTGGGCGTCGAGCAGCTCACCCGGATCGGCTCCCGGCTCGGCGGGCACTGCGCCGCTTCCGCGATGATCTGGGCAATGCACCAGCTCCAGGTCGCCTGCCTGGCCCGCTCGGCCGCCGCCTCCCCGGCGCTCGCCGGGTACCTGACCGAGGCGGCCCGCGAGCAGCACCTGATCGCCTCGGTCACCTCCGAGGCGGGCATCGGCGGCAACCTGCGCACCAGCCGGGCGGCGCTCGTCCCGGACGGCGGGTTGCTGCGCCTGGAGAAGCGGGCCACCACCGTCTCGTACGGGTCGGTCGCGGACGCCTTCCTGATCACCGTCCGCCGGGACGAGCAGGCCGCGGCCACCGACCAGGTCCTGGTGCTGGCCCGGCGCGACCAGCTGGAGCTGGAGCAGACCGGCGGGTGGAACACCCTCGGCATGCGCGGCACCGTCAGCCCGCCGTTCCTGGTGCGGGCCGCCGTCCCGGCCGACCAGGTGCTCGCCGAGCCCTTCGGCACCACCGCCACCCGCTGCATGGTGCCGCTCTCGCACGTGCTGTGGGCCGGCGTCTGGACAGGCGTGGCGGGCGACGCGGTGCGCCGCGCGGCGCGCTTCACCCGCGCCCGGGCGCGGGCCGCGCTCGGCAACGGCGGCACCTTCGCCGATGAGCGCCTCGGCGAGGTGCACGCCCGACTGGCCCTGCTGCAGGGCGCGGTCCGCAGCTTCGCCGCGGACTACGCCCGCTGGGACGGCGACGCGGACGGTGAACACACCGTCACCACCCGGGCCAACGCCCTGAAGACCTCGGTCTCCGTCGAGGCCGCCCGGATCGCCGAGGCGGCCCTGGAGATCTGCGGCATGGCCGGTTACACCGAAGACGGCCCCTACTCCGTCGCCCGGCACATCCGTGACCTCCATTCGGCCCGGCTGATGGTCTCCAACCGGCAGATCGACCTGGCCACCTCCGACCTGCTGCTCCTCGGCGAAAGGGCGTTTCAGCTGTGAAGGACACCGGAATCCCCGGAGCGCCCGCGCTCGGGCCCGCGTTCGAGCGGACCGTCGCCGAGCTCCAGGACGCGCTCACCGCCACGGCCGGGACCGGCCACGGTCCGGTCTGGTACCCGCCGCTGATGAGCGCCGCACGGATCGAGCGGGCCGAGTACGCGGAGTCCTTCCCGCACCTGCTCGGCACCGTGCACGCCTACGCGTCCGACCGGTCCGACCAGCGCGGCGGACCGGCCGACGAGCGCCCGGCCACCGATGTCGTGCTCGCCCCGGCGGTCTGCTACAACCTTTACGCCGAACTGGCGGGCCAGCAGCTGGACGACCAGGTCGTCCTCGACGCGGCCGGCTACTGCTACCGGCACGAGGCGACCAGCGAGACCGGTCGCTTCCGCAGCTTCCGGATGCGCGAGTTCGTCACCGTCGGCTCGGCCGAGCAGGCCGCCGACTGGCGGGACTCCTGGATACCGCGCTGCGAGACGTTCCTCGGCGGGCTGGGCCTGGACGTCCGGGTGGTCTCCGCGACCGACCCGTTCTTCGGTCCGGGCGGGCGGCTGATGCGTTCCACCCAGCTCGAACAGGGGCTCAAGTACGAGTTCGTGGCCAAGCTCACCGACACCGACCCGGGGACGGCGATCGCCTCGGCCAACCGGCACCGGGACCACCTGGGCCGCCGGTTCGACATCCGCCACGGAGAGGACGCCGCGCACAGCTCCTGCGTGGCCTTCGGCCTGGAGCGGATCGCCCTCGCCCTGGTCCACGCGCATGGCGAGGACCGGCGCAACTGGCCCCGGATCACTGCGCCGGACGCCCTGACCGCAGTCTGACGACGTCTCGAGGAACGGCATGGCAACCGGCGGATTCGAACGCTTCACCCAGCTGACCGCGCAGCAGCGGCAGACCTTCCTGGCGCGCGCCGCGGCCAACCCCGCGGCGGCCGCCCGGCTCCGGCTCTCGGAGGCCCAGCGGCGATTCTGGTTCCTGGAGCGCCTCACCGACGGCGGCGCGCTCTACAACCTGCCGTCGGCGCACCGCTTCCGCGGGCGGTTCAGCGTGTCCGCGCTGCGCCGTGCGCTGGCCGAGCTGGCGCAGCGGCACGAGATGCTGCGGATCCGCTACGTCGAGGTGCTGGGCGAACCGCTGCAACTGCCTTCCGGCGCACCGCTGGAGTGCCCGCTGGTCGACCTGAGCGACCTGGCCGCCGCCGAGCGCGAGGCCGAACTGCTGCGGCACACCGAGGCGGACGCGCGCACGCCGTTCCTGCTGGCCGGGGGCCCGCTGGTGCGGGCCTCCGTGCTGCGGCTGGCCCAGGACGACCACGTCCTGCTTCTCAACCTGCACCACAGCATCGCCGACGGCTGGTCACTGGACCTCCTGTACGGCGAGCTGGAGTCCCGGTACGACGCCCACCTGGCCGGCGGTCCGGCCCCCGAGCCGGTGCCGACCGCCAGCTACCCCGGGTACGCGGCCGGCCAACGGGAGTGGCTGGACGGTCCGGACGCGGAGCGCAGCCTGGCCTTCTGGCGCACCGAACTCGCCTCCGCTCCGGCCGACCTGGGGCTTCCCGCCGACGAGGTGGACCCGGCGCGCCGGCCCGGCGAGGGCGCGGTGGTCTCCCGGGAGCTGTCCGGGACGGTGACCGGTGCGCTGCGCGAGCTCGGCCGGGCCGAGGGCGCGACGCTGTTCATGGTGATGCTCGCCGCCTACGCGGCGGTCCTGCGCCGGCACACCGGCCGGGCGGACCTGGTGATCGGCAGCCCGGTCTCCGGGCGAGCGCAGGCGGAGTGGTCCGAGGTGGTGGGCCTGTTCGTCAACACGACGGTGTTCCGGGTCCGGCCCGACGGGGACTCTTCCTTCCAGGAGTTGATGTCGGCCGTGCGAGGCTCGGCGCTACGGGCCTACGCGCACCAGGACGTGCCCTTCGACTGGCTCGTGGACCGGCTGGGGGTGCGCCGGGAACCCGGGCGCAACCCGCTGTTCTCGGCCTTCCTGTCGGTGGAGGGCTTCTCCGAACGGCCCGTCCGGCTGGGCGGCCTGGCGGGCGAGGACGTGGAGGCGCACTCGGCCACCGCCTGGTTCGACCTGAGCCTCTGGATCGGCGAGCGCCGCGACGGCGGCTTGCGGATCGACCTGACCTACGCGACCGACCGCGTCGCCCCGACCACCGCCGAGCGCCTGGCCGACGACCTGCTCCGGCTGCTGGGCACGGCGGCGGCCGATCTGTCCGCGACCGTCGAATCGCTGGCCCCCCGGCTGCGCGAGGCGCTTCCTGATGTGGCGGCCGGACCCGAGGCCGTGGGCGCGGAGCCGGGGAAGCGCACCGGCCGGCCACCGGTGACCGCACTGGAGCGCACCGTCGCAGACACCTGGGCCGCCATGCTGGAGCGCCCCGAGGTGTACCTGGACGACGACTTCTTCGAACTCGGCGGCCGCTCACTGGTCGCCCTGCAGGCCGTCGCACGGCTCAACGAGATCTGCGGCACCGACCTCCACCCGGTCGAACTCTTCGAGGCCCCCACAGTTGAGTCATTCGCTCGGCTGCTCGGCGAGAGCACGGGCCCCGGGATCGGCGCCGGCCCCGGGACCCTGCGCACCATCCGGCCCGGCAGTGGCCCGGCGGTGCTGTGCCTGCCGCCGATCGGCGGGGACATCCTGTGCTACGCCGCGCTGGCCGGCGCGCTCGACACCGACCGGCCGGTGTACGCAGCCGCCGTCCCAGGCCTGCACGACGACCGCGCCCCGCTGCGCACCGCCGGTGAACTGGCCGAGCACTTCCTCGGCCTGCTGGCCGCCGGGGGAGTTGCCGGGCCGGTCACCCTGGTCGGCTGGTCGCTGGGCGGGGTGGTCGCCGTGGAGATGGCGCACCGGCTGGCCGCCACCGGCCCGCGACCCGAGGTGGTGCTGATCGACACCCCGATGCCCGGCCCCGGCGACGAGGACGCCGACCTGACCGCCGAGTTCAGCCGCTACCTGGCCGCCGCGGCGGGCCACATCGGTTCGGTGGGCACCACCAAGGTCGAGTGTCCCGACGACGGGGCGCTGTGGGCCTGGGTGCGGCAGCAGGGCATCATCGGCCCTGAGCTGGACGAGAGCCGCTTCGGCGCGATGGTCGAGGTGTTCCGGACCAACGTCGGCGTGCTGGCCCGCCCCGGGGTACCCGGGTACGACGGCGAGGTGCTCTACCTGGCTGCCGAGCGGGACGTCGCCGACCGTCGTTGGGTGCCCTGGGAGACTGCCCTGTCCGCCGGGCTGACCGTCCGTCTGGTTCCGGGGGACCACTTCAGCGTCATGACCCGGCCCCGGGTCCGGCGAATCGCGGAGGAGATAGATACATGGTGGAAACGGCGTCCGACGCACGGCGCGGACTCCGCGGGCGCGCGGTGACGGGGCTGGGGCCGGAGTTCGGCAAGTTGTGGCTGGGAAGTGCGGTCTCCAACCTCGGCGATGGGGCGAGCTTCGTTGCGGTCCCGCTGCTCGCCTCGTCCCTGACCGACCGTCCGGAGCTGGTGGCCGGGTTGTCCACCGCCTACGCGGTGCCACGGCTACTGGTGGCGGTACTGAGCGGCGTCGCCGTGGACCGCTTCGACAGGCGTCGGCTGCTGGTCGGCGTGAACCTGGTCCGCGGTGCGGTGCTCGCAGTGCTCGGACTGCTGGTCTGGCTGGGCCTGGCCTCGATCTGGGCGCTCTACGGCGTCTTCGTCGTGCTCGGTCTGTTCGAGACGCTCGCCGACGTCTCGTCCTTCTCGGTGCTGCCCACCGTGGTCGCCCCCAGGCACCTGGACCGTGCCAACGGACGGCTGGCGGCCGCGCAGACCGTCTGCGACGAGATCGCCGGGCCGCCGCTGGGCGGCCTGCTGTTCGGCATCGCCGCGATCCTGCCGGTGCTACTGGATGCCTCGTCCTTCGTGCTCGCTGCGTGTTGCTTCTGGTGGCTGAAGGGCGACTTCACCCCCGGACCAGCCGCCACCGGGGAGGCCGCCGACGGCCCCGGGGAGCCGCGACCGAACGCCCTTGCGCAGATTGGTGAGGGCCTACGCTACCTGGCCGGGCACCGGCTGTTGCGCACCCTGGCGCTGATGTCGGTGGTCACCAACCTGGCATACATGCTGCCGTTCTCGGTGCTGGTGCTCTTCGCCACCAACACCCTGGGACTGAGCCCGGCCGAGTACGGCCTGGCGCTGACCGTCTCGGCGGCGGGCAGCTTGGTCGGCAGCTTCGTGGCCCCGGCAGTGCGCCGACTGCTCGGCACCGGGCGCACCGTCGGCGCGACCCTGTTGCTGGGCGCCGTGGCCTACCTGGTGATGGCCGTCACCGACTCGGCCCTGGTGGTCACCGCGATGCTGGCGGTCTACTTCTTCTACACCACCGTGTGGACGATCACGGTCTCCTCACTGCGCCAGAGCCTGATCCCGGGCGAGCTGATCGGCCGGGTGACCGGGGCCACCCGCACCTTCAGCCTGCTCGGACTGCTGGTGGGGTCACTCGGCGGCGGCCTGCTGGCCGCCCACTTGGGACTGCGAGCCCCGTTGTGGTGCGGGGCCGCGTTGCTAGGCCTGACCGCCCTGCTGTCGCTGCCGTGGTCCCGCCGCAACGAGCCCGACCAGGTGGCGCAGGCGCAGGCCCCGGTCGAGGAAGCTGACCCGCAGCCCGCCAGCTGACGCCGCGGCCACCAAGCCGCCGGGCCGACGTAACCGTCGGGCCGGCGGCTTTCCGCTTCCCGCAGCCCGCCAGGCGAGCCGCCGTGCATTCCCGGCCGGCGGACGCAGACCGGCGGGAACCTGTGCGGGAGAACAGGGGGCAGCCCCTGCCGATTTCGGTGGGCCCGGAGCGTCCGTGTCCAAAGTAAACATTGGCGAACTGTCAGCTCGTCGCCGTGCCGCTCCGGTCGAAAACCGCTGGAGGTCGTGGCGGCGCAGGTGCTCGAAGTCGAGCGTGACCACCACCTCGTCCCAGTGCGTTGCGTTTCGCAGGGCGGCGGCGGTGATCCGCCTACCCGTGGTTCGGTGAACAGGCGCGCCATCGGGTGCGAGTGTGCGGAATCCGGGCGCCATGGGTGTTCGCGCGGGAGCCCCCGTCGGGGCTCCCGCACGGCTGGAAGCCCGCCCCGCAGTCCGCGATTCCCGCAGGAACCCCCGGAGCCGGCGCCCTGGCGGCGGCCGACGACCGGGCCACCCTGAGCAACCTCACCGCCTGCCTGAGCGCCACACCGGCGGCGGCCGAGCAGCGCCCCTCACCAGGCTGGCCCACCAGCTACGACACCGGCCTGCGGTACAAGAACATCGTCGACGACAAGAAGCCGAGCTCGATCGGCGCGTACGACCCGGGCACCGGCGGCCTTCTGCGAGGGCAACCAGCGGGGCGCGACGCTGGGTTCGGCGAAGGTCGGCAAGCCGGGCTGGACTCCGATCACCGGTAATTGGTGAACCGGTCGGCCGGGGGAGCTGGGCCGAGGGGGGTGGGTCAGTGGCAGAGGGCTGTGTCCAGGGCGGTGGACATGTGGTGGGCGGCGTCGTCGGAGGGGACGGTGGTGACGGTGATGTTGGCGGCGCGGCCGTCGTCGGTGACGGCGCCGCGGGAGCGGTAGCCGACGATGGTGCCGCCGTGGCCCCAGGCCAGGCCGCCGCAGGAGAGGGGGCGGCTCTGGAGGCCGAGGCCGTAGCGGACGCCCGGGCCGAGGGGGTCGGCGGGGACGGTGGTGCGCATCTGGGCGAGTTGGGCCGGGGGGAGGAGGCGGCCGGCGAGGAGGGCGGTGAAGAAGGTGTTGAGGTCGGTGTTGGTGGAGACGATCGCTCCGGCCGCCCAGGCCATGGAGGTGTCCATGTCGGTGTAGTCGACCGGGGGCGCGTCCGGCAGGCTGAGGTAGCCGTGGGGGTGGGCCTCGTGGACGGTGGTGTCGCCGGGGGTGGGGAAGTAGGTGTGGCGCAGGCCGATGCGGTCGATGACGCGCTTGGTGATCTCCTCGCCGACGGGTCGTCCGGTGACCTTCTGGACGAGGAGCCCGGCGACCAGGTAGTTGGTGTTGTTGTACTCGAAGCTGGTGCCCGGAGCGAAGTGGGCCTTCTGGGCGAGGGCGCCGTCGAGGAGCTCGCGGGGCTCGAAGTAGCGGAACTGGATGGGGATGAAGTCCGCGAGGGCCGGGGCGGCCATGTACTCGGGCAGGCCGCTGGTGTGCTGGAGCAACTGCCGGACGGTGATGGTGTGTCCGTCGATGCCGTCGCCGCGGAGCAGGCCCGGGAGGTAGGTCTCGACGGGCTCGTCGAGGCCGATCTTCCCCTCGGCGACGAGTTGGAGGACGACGACGGCGGTGAAGGTCTTGGTGTTGCTGCCGGCGCGGATCTGGCCGTCGACGGGGGGCTTGGCGCCGGTGGCGAGGTTGCCGACGCCGGCGGTGTAGGTGCGGGTGCGGCCGTCGCGGCCCTTGACGGAGGCGAGTGCGGCGGGCAGGCCGTCGTCCTTGACCAGGGCGTTGAGGCTCTGCTGGACGGTGTCCGGCTTGCCGCTCGCGAAGGCCGCGCTGGGTGCCAGCGCGCCGGCCGCCAGGGCGCCGGCGGCCACGGCCGTCACGACCGCGATCGTCCGGTGCCGGCCGGGTCGGTGTCGGCCGGGTCGACGGGAAGGTGGGACGTGGCTGTGCTGGATGTGCTCGTTCACTGGGGAACTCCTCTGCCGAAGGGGGGAATTGCCGGGTGTGCGAGGTCAGCGGCAGAGGGCCGCGTCGACCGTGGCCTCGATGTGCTTCCCGGCCTCGTCGCCCGGGATCGCCGTCACCGCGATGTTGAAGGCGCGGCCGTCGTCGGTGACGCCCCCGGAGGTCCGGTAGCCGGGGATGGTGCCGCCGTGGCCCCAGGCGAGGCCGCCGCAGGGGAGCGGCTTGCTCTGGAGGCCCAGGCCGTAGCGGACGCCCGGGCCGAGGAGTTCGGCGGGGACGGTGGTGCGCATCTGGGCGAGCTGGGCCGCGGGCAGGAGGCGGCCGCCGAGGAGTGCGGAGAAGAACGAGTTGAGGTCGGTGTTGGTGGAGACGATCGCCCCGGCCGCCCAACCCCAGGACGGGTCCAGCTCCGTGTAGTCGCGGAGCGAGCCGTCGGCTTCCCGGTTGTAGCCCTGGGGGTGGGCCTCGTGGACGGTGGTGTCGCCGGGGGTGGGGAAGTAGGTGTGGCGCAGGCCGATGCGGTCGATGACGCGCTTGGTGACCTCCTCGCCGAGCGGCCGCCCGGTGACCTTCTGGATGATCAGGCCGGCCAGCAGGTAGTTGGTGTTGCAGTACTCCCAGCTGGAGCCCGGGGCGAAGTGGGCCTTCTGGGCCAGGGCCGCGTCGAGGAGCTCGCGCGGTTCGTAGTACCGCTTCGGGCTGGTGAGGATGGCGCCCTTGTCCACGTACTCGGGCAGGCCGCTGGTGTGCTGGAGCAGCTGGCGGACGGTGATGGTGTGTCCGTCGATGCCGTCGCCGCGCACCAGGCCCGGGAGGTAGGTCTCGACGGGCTCGTCGAGGCCGACCTTGCCCTCGGCGACGAGTTGGAGGACGACGACGGCGGTGAAGGTCTTGGTGTTGCTGGCGGCGCGCACCTGGCCGTCGACGGGGGGCTTGGCGCCGGTGGCGAGGTTGCCGACGCCGGCGGTGTAGGTGCGGGTGCGGCCGTCGCGGCCCTTGACGGAGGCGAGTGCGGCGGGCAGGCCGTCGTCCTTGACCAGCGAGTTCAGGCTCTGCTGGACGGTGTCCGGCCTGCCGCCCGCGAAGGCCGCGTTCGGTGCCAGTGCGCCGGCCGCCAGGACACCGGCGGCCACGGCGGTCACGACCGCCGCCGCCCGGTGCCGGCCGGGTCGGCGGGAGCGCTGGACGCGGCTGTGCGGTGTGTTCTCGTACACGGAGGAACCCCTCTGAACGGACCGTGCCGGTGATTTCCGGCCTGGGTCAAGAGGACCATTCAGAGGTGGGGGAGTTCGTCCGCGCCCAGGACGAGACCGAACCCGGGAGTCGGCTCCGGGAGGCGCCCCCGGGCAGGACCGTGCTCCCGGCCCGGGGCGGGGACCGGACCACCCGCCGCGATCGGCGGGGGTGGGCCGGCGGCGGTGGATCGGCGGCGGTGGATCAGCGGGGGCGGATCAGCCGGGACGGATCAGTGGGCGTCGGTGAGGATGCTGGGGAGGACCGTGTCCAGGACGCGCTGGAGTTCGAGCCTCAGGTCCGTACCCTTGAGGTCGTCGCGGCGCAGTCGGAACAGGGCGCCGAGGTAGGCGTCGCGCAGGAGGTGGCCGACCTGGAGGGGGTCGGTGCCGGGGCGGATCCGGCCCTTGGCGAGGCCGGCCCGGATCACGTCCGCGAACACCTCGGCGGTGTAGGGGTGTTCGGTGATCGGCAGGCCTGCCCGGACCCAGCACATCAGCATGACCTGGTTGAGTTCGGCCGGCTCCTCGTCGTTGATGTCGACGAGGGCCGTCATGCACCGTGCGAGGGCTCTACTGACGTCCACTTCCGCGAGCGCCTCCTGCTGGAGCTTGTCCTCCAGCCGCTCTCTGCGGCGGTTGCTCCAGGTGGTGATGAGCTCTTCCTTGTGCTGGAAGTGGTTGAAGAAGGTGCCCCGGGCGACGTCGGCGCGTTCGGTGATGTCGTCGATCGTGGTCTGCTCGAACCCCTTCTCGGCGAAGAGGCTCAGGGCGGCCGAGAAGATACGTTCCCTCATCCGCTGCTTGTTGCGCTCCCGGCGGCCCGTCGGGACAAGTGCGACGGAGGCTTCGTCGGCCATGCGTTCTCCTGTGGGGTGAGGGTGTCAGTTCCTGAGGTCCTGCTCCACGGGTGGGGAGCTCCTCGGTCACCGGTACGGCATCCGAACGAGCCCGCGGAGGGCTGGGTCGGCCCTTGCATAACTTATACTAGGATTTAAGTTTAGAGTCACATGCCAGGTTCATGTCGGTCGGGGCCGCGGCGCCGCACACTTTCTGACGGCGAGACGTCAATCACAGTGCAGCGATGGACAGATGGGGCAAACTACAGTCCTACGAGCGACCCTTTCCCGACCCCATCGCCGATCGGAGCCGCACCCATGGGTGAGCAGACCCAGACGCAGACCATGCCGCGCACGGCGGCGATCCCGCCTGAGGTCCTCAGCCGTTTCGCCGACGGCGGCGTGGACCTGGAGGCGATGTTCGCCTCCGGGCACCTCGGCAACCGCATGGGCATCGTGCTGGTCGAGGCCGCCGCCGACCGGGTGGTGGCCACCATGCCGGTCGAGGGCAACACCCAGCCCTACGGCCTGCTGCACGGCGGCGCCTCGGCCGTCCTGGCGGAACACGTGGGCTCGATCGGTGCGACCCTCCACGCCGGCCCCGAGCGGGTGGCGGTCGGGGTGGAGCTGAGCTGCACCCACCACCGGGGGATGCGCGAGGGGGTGGTCACCGGCACGGCGACTCCCGTCCACCGCGGCCGCAGCACGGCGACCTACGAGGTCGTCATCACCGACGACCAGGGCCGCCGGGTCTGCACCTCGCGGCTGACCTGTCTGATCCGGGACGTGGCCCCGCGCGGGACGGGCGCGTCGGACTGACGGTCCGTCACCTCGGATCCACCGACTTCGAAGGCGCCGCCCGGCGATCGGGCGGCGCCTTCGGCGTCGTGGGTGGGCCCATCGGTGAGTCGTGCGCAGACGGCTACCTCGCGCGGCCGGCGACGGGGCTGTCGTGGACGATGCTGGGCAGCAGGAAGTCCACGATGCTTTGCAGCTCCGCGGCCAGGCCGTCGTCCTTCAGGTCGCCGCGGCACCACCGGAACAGCGCGCCCAGGTAGGCGTCCCGCAGGAGGTACCCCACCTGCATCGGGTCCACGCCGGACCTGATCCTGCCCTCCGCCAGTCCGGCCCGGATCACGTCGGCGAACACCTCGGCCGTGCGCGGCGGTTCGGTGATCGGCAGGCCCGCCCGCACCCACGAGGTGAGCATGACCCGGTTGAACTCCGGCTCCTCCTCCTCGTTGATCTCGACGAGTGCCGTCATGCAGCGCCCGAGGGCGACGCACAGCTCGTCGTTCGAGGGCGTCCTCTGGCGCATCTTCTCCTCGAATCGCGATTGGCGCTGGCTGCTCCAGGTGGTGACGAGCTCTTCCTTGTGCTGGAAGTGGTTGAAGAACGTGCCGCGCGCGACGTCGGCGCGCTCCGTGATGTCGTCGACCTTCGTCTGCTCGAAGCCCTTCTCGGCGAAGAGGCTCAGGGCGGCGGAGAAGATTCGTTCCCTCATCCGCTGCTTGTTGCGTTCGCGGCGGCCCGTGGCAACGGGCGCAAGAGGGGGTTCAGCAGCATACATACGTTCTCCAGCGACAAGGGAGTGGACCTTGTAACCATCTGTAGCGCGGCCCGTACGGCCGGGCCCGGTCCTCCTCTGCGGAGTTATACCAGAAGTTAACTTTGATGCGTAGTATTCGTTTAAACCTCAGTCGATTCCAGTAGCCGACCGATGGTCTCCTGACCGAGCAGGCGCCCCACGGGCAGGTCGATGCCCATGGCGGTCCGGATGCGCTGCCGCAGCCGGACGGCGGTGATGGAGTCGAGGCCCAGCTCGCGCAACGGCCGTCGGCGGTCGATGCGTTCGGGGGTGGTGCCGAGCAGCGCCGCGGCGTGCGTCAGCACGGCCGCCTCGCGGTCGGCGGCCGGCGCGGGGGCAGGAACGGTGGCGGGGACGGAGGTGGCCTCAGCTGCCGGTACGGTCGCGGGCGCGTGCCCGGGCCCGGCCTCCGGCGCCACCGTGCCGGTCAGCCGCAGGAGTTGGACCCCGTGCAGCTCCGCCAGCACGTGGTCCCCGTCGTCCGTGTGCAGCACGACGTCCGCGCGGACGACGGAGTCGCCGGACGCCGTGCCCTCCGCCACCGGCCGGAGCGCGGCCGAGCTCCACACCGGCTTCGCCAGGGCGGTCGCGTCACCGTGCACCGTCACGGCGTCGATGCCGACGGCCAGGTAGCTGTGGCTCGTGCCGTCCGGACCGCCGCGGGGCAGCACGGCGAGCAGCGGCTGCAGCGGCACCTCCCAGGCCGCGGGGTGCCCGGGGGCCGGCAGGTGCATCCGGGCCACCGCGAGGCCCGGGCGCCGCCAGAGCCGGCGGACGCCCGCGAGTTCGTCGGGGACGTCGTAGCCGTACCCCCGGACCTCGTCGTAGAAGTCCGGCCCGGGCAGGTACTCGCCGCACTGCGCCAGCAGCGCGTCCAGGCTCCGGGGCGAGGCGCCGCCCCCGGGCGGGGAGGAGGTGACGCGGGCCGTCAGGCAGGTCAGGGCCGGTTCGCCGGCCGATCCCGGGCCGACGACCTGGACGGTCGCGAGGTGGTCGGCGCCCTCGGGCCGCAGCCGGACCCGCAGGGTGGCGCCGAGTGCCTGTCTGCGGTCGACCAGCTCCCCGGTCAGGGTGACGTCCACCAGGCGGTGCTGCCCGCCGAGTTCGGAGCGCGCCGCGCTCAGCACGGCGTCGACGTACAGCATCGGCGGGACGACGGCCGTGCCGCGGAACGACACCCCCAACGCCTCGATGTCCAGCGGCCGTTCGTAGGTGAAGCCGGTGGCCGCCGGGAGGGCGGCCGGGTCCCGCAGGTGCTCGTCGTCCCAGGGGTAGCGGGGCAGCGGCACGGGGCGGACCGCGCCCCGGAACCACCGGGTGAAGTCGAGGCCGGCGCCGGCGGCGTGCAGGCGGCCGGCCGCGCGGGCGAGTTCGGCGCCCTCGTGCTCCCTGCGGCGCAGCGAGGCGACGGTGAAGGCCGGGGCGCCGAGCGCCTCCAGGGTCTCCTCCACGGCCGAGGTCAGCAGCGGGTGCGGGCTGATCTCCAGGAAGACGCTCTCGTCCTGCTTCGCCAGCCGCGCCACGGCACCGGCGAACCGCACCGGGCGGCGCAGGTTGTCCATCCAGTACCCGGCGTCGAGGGCCGTCCCGGGGACGGGCTCGGCGCGCACGGTGGAGTGCAGCGGCAGCGAGGTGCCGCGCGGGGCGAGGTCGGCGAGGGCGTCGAGCAGTTCGGACCGCAGCGGGTCCATGTCGGGGGAGTGGGAGGCCACGCTGACGTTGACGAACCGGGCCAGTCGGCCGCGCTCCGTCAGGCCCTCGGCGAGCCTGGTGAGGTGCTGCGGATCCCCGGCGAGGACGGTGGAGTGCGGCGAGTTCTCCACCGCGACGCACAGCGCGTCGGGGTAGCGGGCGGCGATCCGCTCGGCCTCGTCCGGGGACAGGTCGGTGGCCAGCATCCGCCCCCGGCCGCCGAGTCGGGCCATCAGCCGGCTGCGGCGGCAGATGACGGCGGCGGCGTCGCGCACCGACAGGGCGCCGGTGATCACGGCGGCGGCCGCCTCGCCCATGCTGTGCCCGACGCATGCGGAGGGGCTGACGCCGAGGTCCTGCCAGAGGGCGGCCAGCGACACCTCCATCGCCCACAGGGCCGGCTGGACGACGTCGATGTCGGTGGGGAACTCCTCCTGCTCGCGGTTCAGCAGCTCGACGACGGACCAGCCCAGTTCGGCCCGGACCGCCGCGTCGCACTCGGCCATGCGCTCGCGGAAGGCGGGGAAGTCCGCCAGCAGCCGGCGCCCCATGCCCGGCCACTGCGCGCCCTGCCCGGGGAGGACGAACACCGTCCGCCGCTGCGGGCCGAAGCCGGCCTCGCCGCGTCCGCCGTCGGCGATCTCCTCGCCGGCCGCCAGTGCCTCCAGCCGGTCGGCGAGCTGCTCGTGGCTGTCGCCGATCGCCCACATCCGGTACGGGTGGTGGTCGCGGCGCAGCGCGGCCGCGGCGCAGACGTCGCGCAGGGGCTCCCGGTGGCCCGCGCCGCCGGGCCGCAGGTGGCGGGCGTAGGCGGTCGCGAGCCGTTCCAGGGACCGCTGGGAGCGGGCGCTGAACACCAGCAGTTCGGGGCGCCCGTCCGTCGCGGCGTCCGTCGAGGTGGCCGCTCCGGTGTCCGTCGCGGCGTCCGCACCGGAGGCCGAGGCGACCGAAGCGGCCGAAGCGGCAGAGGCGTCCGCCGCGGCGGCCTCGGCGGGGTACGGGCTCAGGACGACGTGGGCGTTGGTCCCCGACAGGCCGAAGGAGCTGACCCCGAGGTAGGTGTCGTCGCCGTCCCCGAGGGGTTCGTTCTCGGTGACCACGCGGACCGGGGAGTCCGGGGCGGCGATCAGCGGGTGCGGACTGTTCAGGTGGAGCGAGGCCGGGATGACGCCGTGGCGGGCGATCAGGACGGTCTTGATCAGCCCCGCCATGCCGGCGGCCGCCTCGGCGTGGCCGATGTTGCTCTTCACCGAGCCGGTCCGCAGCGGCCGCCCCGGGGCGCGGGCCGGGCCGGCCGCCGCGGCCAGCGCGGACAGTTCCACCGTGTCGCCGACGGCGGTGCCGGTGCCGTGCGCCTCCACGTAGCCGAGGCGGGCCGGGGATATCCCGGCGCTGCGGCAGGCCTCGCGGACCATCTCGACCTGGCCCGGGACGGAGGGCTTGACCAGCAGTCCGCTGCTGCGCCCGTCGTTGTTCACCGCGCTGCCGGCCAGCACCGCCAGGACCGGGTCGCCGTCGCGCCGGGCGTCCGCGAGGCGCTTGAGCAGCACCACGCCGACGCCGTCGCTGCGCACGAAGCCGTCGGCGTCGGCGTCGCCGAAGGCGCAGTGCCCCTCCGGCGAGAGCATGCCCGCCTGCGAGTAGGCGACGGCGTCCCGGGGGGAGAGGACGATGTTGGCGCCGCCGACGACGGCGAGGTCGCTCTCCCCGGTGAGCAGGCTCTGCCGGGCCATGTGCACCGCGACCAGGGAGGAGGAGCAGGCGGTGTCCAGCACGATGCTGGGGCCGCGCAGGTCCAGCGCGTAGGAGATGCGCCCGGAGGCCATCGAGCGCAGCTGGCTGCCGACGGTGCGCCAGATGTCCTGTTCGGTCAGCGGCCGGTGCTCGTCGCCGTACTCGGCGGTGGCCTGGCCGACGAAGACGCCGGTCCGGCTGCCGGCCAGGGCGGAGGGGCGGATGCCGGCGTCCTCCAGCGCCTCCCAGACGACCTGGAGCAGGACGCGGTGCTGGGGGTCGATGGCGCGGGCCTCGGCGGGCGAGATGCCGAAGAAGCCGGGGTCGAAGGCGAAGGGGTCGTCGATGAACCCGCCCTTCGCGGAGATGGACTTGCCCGGGGTGGCCGGGTCGGGGGAGTGGTGGGCGGCCGCGTCGTACCTGTCGCCGGGAATCGCCGTGACGCTGTCGGCATTGCCGATCAGGTGCTCCCAGAACTCGTCGGCGTTCGAGGCGCCGGGGAACCTGCATCCCAGGCCGATGACGGCGATCGAGCGGTCGGACGCTACTTCGGGCTGATCCATGGGGCGTACCTGCCTTCATGTACGAGCGAAGCATCGGTGCTACAGAAGTGATAGTCGTTCAATCATTGATGCAAGGTCAAGATTGAACCCGCGCCGCCTAGTTGCATCGCTGGCCACCGAATGGGCCCCTCACCTGCGCCGCTCCGCCGTCGGGCGGTCGCGCGGCGCCTCCGGGTGTGGTCCAGATCGCTCGCTTACTTGGCTTTCAGTAAAAAGTGATACTTGCATCCAACCTCGACTCATGGTCCCATCTTGTCCGGTAGTCGACCAATCCTGAGGAGGCACCTGACATGCCGAGCACGGGGATACGGATCAGCGGCGGCGACGCCGAGGTGGCGTACAGCATCGAAGGCAGCGGGCCGGCCCTGGTCCTGGTGCACGGCACCGGAACCCGCGGAGCCGCCTGGGCCCAGCAGGTCGAGGAGCTGAGGGGGAAGTTCACCGTCGTCACCCCGGACCTGTCCGGCTCCGGTGACACGGTCGACCACGGCGGGCCGCTGACCCTGGGCGACCTGGTCGCGGAGGTGCTGGCGGTGGCCGACCACGCCGGCCTGGACACCTTCCACCTCGCCGGCCACTCCCTCGGCGCCGTGGTGGCGCTGCGCCTCGCGGCCGAGCACCCCGAGCGGGTGCGCTCGGTCGTCTCGCACGCCGGCTGGGCGTACACCGACGAGCGGATGACGGCCGACTTCCGCTACTCGCTCGACCTGCTGCGCACCGACGCGGAGTTGGGCACCGCGCTGGTCCCGCAGATGTTCCCGCTGGCCACCCTCGGCCCCCGCTACTGGGAGGCGACGAACGAGGCGGAGCACGGGAAGCTCGTCCGGCAGATCGCCGACAACTTCCAGCCCGGCACCGCGCGGCAGTTCGAGGTCGGCCTCACCGTCGACCTGCGTCCGCTGCTCGGCGCCGTCGTCGCGCCGGCGCTGGTGTTCGCCAGCGTGCACGACCGCGTCTGCGGAGCCAACCAGCAGCTGCTGCTGCGCGAGGGCATACCCGGTGCCGTCTACGCGGAGATCGAGACCGGCCACAACGCGCTGGCGGAGGACCCCGAGGGGTTCGCCGCGGTGCTCGGCCCGTTCCTCGCGCAGCACACCGGCACCTGAGAACCACACCCGCTGGTCCCGGCCCGTCGGGCCGCCGCAACACACCGATAGTTGGAGGAAGTTCATGTCCGTTTGGCTGATCACCGGCAGCTCCCGTGGCCTCGGCCTGCACATCGCCCGGGAGGCGCTGGCCAGCGGTCACCAGGTCGTCGCGACGGCGCGCGACACGGAGGTCGTGCGTGCGGCGCTCGGCGACGCCGGCGGCGAGGTGCTGTACCTGCCGCTCGACGTGACCGACGAGCAGCAGGCGCAGGAGGTCGCGCGGGCCGCGTACGAGCGCTTCGGCCGGATCGACGTCCTGGTGAACAACGCCGGCCGGGGGCTGCTCGGCGCCGTCGAGGAGGCCTCGGACGCCGAGGCGCGCGCGGTCTACGACATCAACGTCTTCGGCCTGCTCGCCGTCACCCGGGCGGTGCTGCCGTACATGCGCCGGGAGCGGTCCGGCCGGATCCTCAACATCAGCTCCGTCGGCGGGTTCACGGCCGGCTCGGGCTGGGGCATCTACAACAGCACCAAGTTCGCCGTCGAGGGCCTCAGCGAGGCCCTGCGGGCCGACCTCGCCCCGCTCGGCATCCACGTCACGATCATCGAGCCCGGGGTCTTCCGCACCGACTTCCTGGACGCCTCCTCGCTGCACAGCACCACCCCGATCGACGACTACGCGCAGACCGTCGGCAAGACCCGCGACTGGGCGGTGGACAACAACCACCAGCAGCCCGGCGACCCGGTCAAGGCCGCCCGCGCGATCGTCACCGTGGCCGCGTCGGACGCGCCCCCGGTGCGCCTGCCGCTCGGCGCGGACTGCGTCGCCCGGGTCGAGAGCAAGCTCGAGACCGTCGCCAAGGAGCTCGACACCTGGCGGGAGCTCGCGCTGGACACCGCCATCTGATCAACCGTCTCCGGAGAAGGAGGACCCCGATGAGCTCGGCGAGTTCGGCGGGGCGGGTGGACCCTCGGGTCTGGCTGCTCGCGCTGGGAACGTTCGCAACCGGTACCGACCTGTTCATCGTCGCCGGCCTGCTGCCGGCGGTGGGGCGGGACCTGCACCTCTCGACGGCACTCGCGGGCCAGACGTCCACCGCGTTCGCCGCCACCTACGCGGTGGGAGCGCCGATCCTGGCCGGGCTCACCGCCAAGTTCCGGCGCAAGCCGCTGCTCATCGGGGTCATGCTCGTCTTCGGACTCGGCAACCTCCTGTCGGCCGTCTCGGCCAACTTCACCGTGCTGCTGATCAGCCGGGTGATCACCGGCGCGGGCGCCGCCCTGTACTCGGCCAACGCCTCCGCGGTGGCCGCCCGGATCAGCCCGCCCGAGGTGCGCGGCCGGGCGCTGGCCATCGTCTACGCGGGCATGACCAGCGCCATCGCCTTCGGGGTGCCGATCGGCAACTGGATCGGCGAACTCTCCTCCTGGCGCTGGGCGTTCGGCCTGGTCGCGGTGCTCGCGGCCGTGACCGTGGCCGGCATCCAGTTCTTCCTGCCGGACGTGCCCACCGGCCCCGGCGCCACCGTCCGGGAGCGGATGGCCGCGATCCGGATCCCGCAGGCCCCCACGCACCTGCTGGTGACGGCGCTGTGGACGGCGGGCACGTTCACCGTCTACACCTACCTCGGCTCCATCCTGGAGCAGGTCACCGGGCTGTCGGCCGGCCAGCAGTCCTGGGTCCTGCTGCTCTTCGGCGTCGGCAGCTTCGGCGGGGTCTTCGTCGGGGGCCGGCTGGCCGACCGCTTCGGCTCGGTCGTCGGCCTCTCGATCACCATCACCGCGCTGGGCCTCTGGCTGGTGGTGCTCACCCCGACCCTCCAGTGGCCGCTGGTCGCGGCGCTCGCCGTCGGCGTGTGGGGCCTGGTGCACTGGCCCAGCTTCCCGCTGCTGCTGCACCGGGCCCTGGGCATCGGCGGGGACCGCGGCGACATGCTCCTGGCGCTGAACAACAGCGCCGTCTACGTGGGCCAGATGACCGCCGCCGCGGTCGGCGGACTGCTCGCCGACGCGGACATGCTCCGCTGGAACCCCCTGGCCGGGGCCGGCTTCGAGCTGCTGGCCGGCCTCGCCCTCGTCGTCAGCGTGGGAGCGCTGCGCCGCAACCGCAAGCGCCCGCAGCCGGTGGCCGCGCCCACGGACGCGGAGGAGTCCAGCCCCGCGCTGCGGGGCTGAACCGCGCCGCGCGGCACCGTCCACGGCCGTCCACGGCCGTACCGCCGTCCACCGCCGTCCATCACCTCCAGTACCTCCAGCACCGTCCACCGCCGTACCACCGGCGGCCGGGCGCCGACGAAGGAAGCGCGTCCCGAACGAAGGAACCCCATCCCGCAGGAAGGACACAGCATGTCTTCTCACCAGGAGATGGAAGTCGAGACGGGTCACCGCCTCGCCCCGGAGGTCCGCGCCCTCGCGGACGGACCCAACTTCGCCGCCCTGACCACCCTGATGCGCGACGGAACCCCGCAGACCCAGGTCGTCTGGGTCTCCACCCGGGGTGAGTACCTCGCCCTCAACAGCGAGGTGGGGCGGCAGAAGGTGCGCAACCTGCGCCGCGACCCGCGGGCCACCGTCACCATCTGGCAGCAGGACGACCCGCTGAACTTCGCCGAGATCCGCGGCCGGGTGGTCGAGGAGGTCCTCGGCACCGAGGCCCGCGAGCACATCGACGAGCTGTCCCGCAAGTACCTGGGCGGCCCCTTCGCCGAGGAGTTCATCGCCTCGGACCGCGTGCTGCTGCTCGTCGCCCCCGACCGGCAGCTCGTCCGCGACCACGCGCGCTGGGTGGCGGGCCTGCCCCAGCCCCAGCAACAGCACCAGTGACCGCTAACCGTCCACCCATGCGTGAGGAGTCACAGTGAAGCGCCGCATCCTGATCATCGGAGGGGGCATCGGCGGTCTCGCCGCCGGAGCCGCACTCGGACAGCAGGGCATCGACACCACCGTCGTCGAGATCCAGTCGGAGAACCTCGTCGCCGGCGTCGGCATCAACATCCCGGGCAACGCGCTGCGGGCCCTGAGGCAGCTCGGCCTGCTCGACGAGGTCCTCGGCCACGGCTTCACCTTCGACCGCGTCGACTTCCACGACTCCGCCTCCCGGCTGCTGCTCGCGCTGCGGTCGAAGCTCGGGGTCGACGGCGTGCCCGCCAACTGCGCCATCCAGCGCAAGGACCTGGCCCGGATCCTGGAGAAGGCCTGCGTCGACGTGGGCACGGTGATCCGCTACGGCACCTCGGTGGAGAAGATGAGCACCACCGCCGACGGCGGGGTCGAGACCGTCCTCACCGACGGCAGCACCGAGCACTACGACCTGGTGGTCGCGTTCGACGGGATCCGCTCCTCCTTCCGCAAGGCGGCCCTCGGCATCGAGCCCCGGTTCACCGGCTACTCGGTGTGGCGGGTGGCCCTCGAACGGCACCCCGAGGTCACCCGGAACATGTACTTCCAGGGCATGGGCACCAAGGCAGGGCTCTTCCCGCTCAATACGGATGTCATGTACCTGCTGCACGTGACGCCCGAGCCGGGCAACCCGCGCCACGCGCGGGAGGACTTCCACGGCCACCTCACCCAGCGGCTGGCCGGCTACACCGGCCTGATCGGCGAACTGCGCGACCGCATCAAGCCGGACGACGACATCGTGTACGCGCCGATCGAGGAGGTGCTCCTCCCGCTGCCCTGGTACCAGGACGGGCTGCTGCTGCTCGGCGACGCCGCCCACGCGATGGCGCCGCACCGCACCCAGGGCGCGGCCATGGCCATCGAGGACGCCGCCGTGCTCGGCGAGACGCTCGGCCGGGACGGCGACCTGCGCGAGCTGCTGGCCGAGTTCCAGGACCGCCGCTTCGTCCGCGCCAAGATCGCCCAGGACGCCTCCCGCAACATCCTCCTGTCCGAGATGAACACCACCGACCAGGCGTCCCTGGACCGGCAGCTCGACTTCATCCGGAACGGCCTGGAAGCCGTCGCCCACCAGGTGGACGACGCGCTCAACCAGCCGATCTGACGCCGCACCGCTCCGAAGGGACGAACGCGTGACCAGCACCCCCGCCCCCCTGCCCGACCCGCACCGCCCACCCCTCGGGGCGGCCGACTTCGACGCCCACGTCCGCGCCCTGATGGCCTGGCACTTCGACGACCGCACCGGCTCGCCGTTCTGGCTCGCCCGCCGCGCGGACCTGGGCTTCGACCCGCGCACCGATGTCGCCGGCGCGGCCGACCTGCTCCGCTTCCCCGACGTCAGCCGCGAACTGCGCACCGTCCCGGCGGCCGACCTGATACCCCGGGGCGCCGCACCGGGCCAGGTCTTCCGGGTCTACGAGTCCGGCGGCACCACCGGCGCCCCCAAGCGGATCGTCGACGGCAACTACCGCTCCCGGATGGGCGCCTGGACCAGGCGGCTGCTGACCGAGCACGGCGTGCCCGCGACCGGCGACTGGCTGCACCTGGGCCCCACCGGCCCGCACGTGGTGGCCTTCGACACCTCCCGCTACGCCGAGCCCGCCGGCGGCCTGTGCTACACCGTCGACCTCGACCCGCGCTGGGTCAAGCGCCTGCTCGGCTCCGGCCGGCAGCAGGAGGCCGACGACTACATCGACCACCTCCTCGACCAGGCCCGCGAGGTCCTGCTGAGCCAGCCGGTGCGGGTGCTGAGCACCACGCCCCCGCTGATCGAGGCCATCTGCGCCCGGCCGGAGCTGCACGAACTGGTGGCCTCCCGGGTCGGGGCGATCATCTGGGCCGGCACCTCGTTCAGCCCGGAGAGCCTGCGCGTGGTGCGGGAGGACTTCTTCCCCGACGCCCGCCTGGTGGGGATCTACGGGAACAGCCTGATGGGCGTGGCCCCGCAGCGGGTCCGGACGCCCGAGGACGTCCACGCCTGCGTCTTCGAGCCCTTCGCCGAGACCACCCGCCTGGACCTGGTGGACGAGGACGGCGAGCCGGTCGGCTACGGCGAGCGCGGCCGGGTCAGACTGCACCTGGTCAGCGAGGAGATGTTCCTGCCCAACGTGCTGGAGCGGGACACCGCCGTGCGGGTCCGGCCGACCTCGGACGGCGGCGTCGACGGCCTCGCGGAGGTGACCAGCGTGGCGACCTTCGAGGACGCCGACGTCGTCGAGGGGGTGTACTGAGTGCTCGTCATCGACCCGCTGGTCGCCGGTGAGCACCGGCCGAGCGCCGACCGCACCGTCCTGACCGACGTGCACGGCGAACCGCTCGCGGACGTCGGCCTCGCCCCCCGGCTCGCCGCCCAGGCCGCCGTCAACCGGCTGCGCCGCGACGCCGACGGCCTGCCCCCCGAGCCGGAGGTGTTCCGCACGGCCGCGCGGCTGTTCGCCACCGCCGAACTGGACGGCGAGAGCGCCGACGCGTACGTGCGCCACACCGTGCGCGGCACCGGCCTCGCCTCCACCACCGTCCGGCGCGGCCTGGCGGACATGGCCGCCGAGATCGAGGAACTGCCCGCCACCACCGCGGCGGAGCTGCCCGCCGCCCGGCTGACGCCGACCCACCGCGTCCACCGGGCGCCGGCGGGCCGGCTCTTCACCGCCGTGATGGCCAGCAACCACCCGCTGCCGCACGCCACTTGGGTGCAGCCGCTGCACCACGGCTACAGCGTCGTCGTGCGGCCCGGCAGCCGCGACCCGTTCACCCCGCGCCGGCTGGCGGCCGCCCTGCTGGCGGCCGGGCTGGCGCCGGAGAAGCTGGCCCTGCTGCCCAGCCCGCACGCCGTCGGCTCGTTCCTGCTGAACGCCGCCGACCGCGGCATCATCTACGGCAACGAGCAGGCGGTGAGCGACTGGAGCGACCGCGCCCGGGTCGCCACCCGCGGCCCGGGGCGCTCCCGGGCCCTGCTGGACCTGCCGCTGACCGACGCCCTGCTGGACCACCTGGCCACCAGTGCGGCCTTCGACGGCGGGACCCGCTGCACCAACCTCTCGGCCGTCCTGACCAGCAACGACGTCCACGACACCGCGGCCGCCCTGGCCGGACGGCTGGCGCACCTGCCGGTGCTGCCCGCCGCCGACCCGGAGAGCGTGCTGCTCGTCGTCGGGCGCGAGCGCGCCGACGGGCTGCGCCGCCAGATGGCCAAGCTGGCCACCGAACTCACCGACCACAGCACGCCGTTGTACGGTGAGGACTTCCTGGTCGACCTCGGCGACGGCTCCTTCCTGCCGCGCCCCGTGGTCCTCGCCGCCGACCGCGCGGACCACCCGGCCGTCGGCACCGAGCTGGCCTTCCCGTTCGTCGTGGTCGCCCCCTGGAGCCCGGCCGACGGCATCGCCCCGCTGCGGCCCTCGCTGGTGCTCAACCTGCTGACCGAGAACGCCGCGATCACCGGACAGGCGCTGCTCGACCCGGCCGTCCGGAAGATCACCGACGGCGCCGTCCTCCCCTGGGAGCTGGTGCCGGGCATGCCGCACGACGGCAACTACACCGAGTTCCTGCTGGACGCCAAGGGCGTAGTCACACCGGCCGGGTGACCCGGCCGCCGTCCCCCACCCCACCGTCGGGAGTCTTCACCATGTCCAGTCCGACCGGGACACCCGTGCCCGCGTCCGCGCGCTTCGCACGGCTGCCCTCCCTGACCGGCATGCGGTTCTTCGCCGCGTTCATGGTCTTCCTCTTCCACTCGACCCTGCCGCCGTACACGCCGTTCACGGGCGGCACCGCCGTATCCGTCACGCACGCCGTCAGCAAGGCGGGCTGGCTGGGCGTCGGGTTCTTCTTCGTCCTCAGCGGCTTCGTGCTGACCTGGTCGGCCCGCCCGGGGGACAGGCCCCGGCAGTTCTGGCGGCGCCGGTTCATGAAGATCTACCCGAACCACGTGGTGACCTTCTTCATCGCGCTGGCGCTGTTCGCCTACATGAAGGCCACCTGGACGGCGGGGATCTCCAACCTCTTCCTGCTGCACACCTGGATCCCGGACGCCAAGGTCTTCCAGAGCATCAACCCGCCCGCCTGGTCGCTCTCCGTCGAGGCCGTCTTCTACCTGTGCTTCCCGCTGCTGCACCGGGCGATCCAGCGGATCCGGCCGGAGCGGCTGTGGCTGTGGGTGGGCATCCTGGCCGCCGCCGTGGTCGCCGTCCCCGCCGTCGCGTACGCGGTCCTGCCGGACTCCCCGGCCATGCCGCTGAAGTTCGAGGCCTCGGTGTGGCAGTACTGGTTCGTGTGGCAGCTGCCGCCGTTCCGGATCCTGGAGTTCGCGGTGGGCATCCTGATGGCCCGGATCGTCATGACCGGCCGCTGGATCAAGTTCCCGGTCCTGCCGGCGCTGGCGCTGGTCGCCGTCGCCTACGTGGTCGAGCTGAAGTGGGTGCCGTGGCTGTACGCGATGAGCGCGGTGACGCTGATCCCGGTCGCCCTGCTGATCGCCGCGATGGCCAGCACCGACATCGCGGGCCGGCCCTCGTTCCTGCGCAAGCGGGTCTTCGTCTGGCTCGGTGAGGTCTCGTTCGCCTTCTACCTGGTCCACGACATCACCGTGCACGTCTTCGTCGACCGCTTCGGCCTCAGCGCGTCGCACAGCGCCCCGGTCGCGGCCGGGATCCTCGCCAGTGAAGTGCTGATCAGCGTCTTCTTCTCCTGGCTGCTGTTCATCGGCGTCGAGCAGCCGCTGATGAAGCGCTTCGCGCGCGGCCGTCCGGCGCAGCCGAGCGGCGCCGCAGGCGGTGCCGGCAGCGCCGAGCCCGACGGCCGGCCGGCCGAAGCGGTGCGGACGCACTGACGCCCGCGCCACCCCCCTGAACCGGGGTGGTCGCGCCACGCCCCCCGGCGCGGCCACCCCCTCCCTTCCCCGCCCTTCCCTTCCCCTCGCCCCGGCGCGACCGCAGGACGCTCCCCCCTCCGGCAGACCGACAACAGCCCAGGAGACCGATGATGAGCCCCCTCCAGCCGACCGCCGAACTGAGCGCCAGCACCCGGATGCTGCTGGCCTGCGACGGTTCCACCACCCTGCTCCTGCAAGCCCTCACCGGCCACGACCTGTCGATCCGGGTCGACGCCCAGGGCGACACCCCGGCCGGCCGCCTCCCGGACGGCATCCGCTCCGCGCTCGGACTCGCGGACTCCGCCGTCGTCCTGGAGCGCCGCTCCTGCCTGGTGACCCCCGAGCAGGAGGTGGTCAGCATCAACCGGGTGGTGTTCGACGGGGCCGCCCGCAGCCGGATGGGCGTGCCCGACGCGCTCACCCCGATCGGCCTCCAGCTCCGCGACCAGCAGGTGCACCAGCACCGCGAACAGCTGTCCACCGGACTCATGCGCTGGCGGGACAGCCTCACCGAGCAGTGGGTGGACTCCGCCTTCAAGGAGTACGTCATCCACTACGCCGCCGGCGGACAGGCCTACGTGCACGAGCAGTTCAACCCGCACATGGTCCAGCTCGCGAACGACTGAGACCCGTCACCGCCTGATCGCCCTTCACCACAGCGAAGGAACTGTCATGCCCCAGGCTCTCGCGACCGCCGAACAGGCGGCCCGCACCCCGCACTCGCACGCCGGAGACCAGACCGGCTGGCGCTTCTACCGGGCGGCCCAGCAGCCGTCCTGGGCCGATCCGGCCCGGCGCGACGAGGTCTGCGCCGACCTCTCCGGCCGTCCCGTCCTCACCCGGCTGCCCGACCTGCTCCAGCTGCGCCGCGAGCTGGCCGGCGTCGCGGCCGGCGACGCCCACGTGCTCCAGGCCGGCGACTGCGCGGAGGACTTCGCGGAGTGCACGGCCGAGCACGCGGTCCGCAAGGAGCGCGCCCTCGTGCGCCTCGCCGACACCGTCGCGGTCTCGACCGGGATCCCGGTCGTCCGGATCGGCCGGATCGCGGGCCAGTTCGCCAAGCCCCGGTCCGCGCCCACCGAGGACGTCGACGGCCGCCCGCTGCCGGCCTTCCGCGGCCACATCGTCAACTCCGAGGCCCCGGACGCGGCGGCCCGCAGACACGACCCCGAGCGCATGCTGCGCGCCTACCGGGCCGCCAAGACGGTGGCCGACGCCATCGAGGGGCGGCACGACCGCAGTCCGGCGATCGGACGGCGCACCTGGATCAGCCACGAAGCCCTGGTGATGGACTACGAGACGGCCCTGGTGCGGTTCGACGAGTCCGCGGGCGGCTGGTTCCTGGGCTCCACCCACCTCCCGTGGATCGGCGAGCGCACCCGGCACAGCGAGGGCGCGCACGTGCGCCTGCTGGCCGACGTGATGAACCCGGTGGCCTGCAAGGTGAGCGGCAAGGCCGAGGTGCAGGACCTGCTCGACGTGGTCGGGCGCCTCGACCCCGAGCGCGAGCCCGGCCGGCTGACGCTGATCTCCCGGTTCGGCAAGGACGACGTGCGCACCCGCCTGCCGGCCCTCGCCCAGGCCGTCAAGAACGCCGGACACCCCGTCGTCTGGCTCTGCGACCCGATGCACGGCAACACCTACAAGGCCTCGAACGGCATCAAGACCCGGCGCCTGGACGACGTCTGCGACGAGATCCGGGGCTTCGTCTCCGCCCTGCGCGGCGTCGGGATCCGCCCCGGCGGCCTGCACCTGGAGACCGCCGCCGACGACGTCACCGAGTGCGTGGGCGCGAACGTGCCGGACGAGGCGGCCCTGACGGCGCGCTACACCAGCCTCTGCGACCCCCGGCTCAACCCGGTGCAGGCCTCCCTGGCCGTCGACGCCTTCCTGTCGGCCCTGTAGCGAGGAGGACTCCCATCGACTTCGACGGCGGGCACCCGCCCTTCTGCGTCCTCCTCGGCCCCGACTACTCCGGCAAGTCCTCGGCCCTCGACCGACTCGCCCGGACCGAGCCCCGGTGGCAGTTCCTCTCCGTGGACGACACCCGGCTCGCCCCCGAGCACGAGCTCATCGGCCGGCTGCGCCGCAACGTCGTCAAGGACGTGGCGCCGCACCCGGGCGTCTGGTCCCCGGACTTCTTCGCCACGCTCGTGCAGACCGCCGTCGTCCACCTGCGCGACCAACTGCTGCGCGCCGACGCCGGGACCCCCGTCGTCGTCGACTCCTACTACTACAAGCTGCTGGCCAAGTGCCGCCTCGCCGGAGCGGGGGACAGCCCCCTGCTCGACTGGTGGCGCACCTTCCCCCGGCCGATCCGGGTGGTCTACCTCGACGTGCCGCCCGGGACGACCTGGGAGCGCAGCCGGCAGGGCGCCGACCTCAACGTCCTGGAGTACTACGGCCCGCAGCCGGACCCGGCCGGCTTCCGGCGGTACCAGAGCGACCTGGCCAAGGTCATGCGGGACGAGATCCAGGACCTGCCGGTCACCGTCATCGAGGAACTGGACCGCCCGGAGCTCACCGCGGCCGCGATCCGGGAGGTGGTCACCTATGAGTTCTGCTGAGGCCTGGTCCGACCCCGTCCGGCTGCGGCGCTACCGCGAGCGGGTGTTCGCCGAACGGCGGGGCCTGCGGGCCGCGTTCACCGACCCGGCCGGGAGCCAGCGGCAGGTGCTGACCGACCTGCTGGAGTTCAACGCGGGCACGGAGTACGGGAAGCGGCACGGCTTCGCCCGGATCCGCACCCTCGACGAGTACCGCGGGGCCGTCCCGGTGCAGACCTACGCCGACCTCGAACCGTGGATCGAACGGGCCGCGGCCGGCGAGCGGAACGTCCTGACCGCCGACCACCCCGCCGTGTTCTTCACCAGCAGCGGCAGCACCGGCGCCCACAAGAAGATCCCGGTCACCCCCCGCTTCATGCGCACCACCTTCTTCCCCTTCTACTACGCCGCGTGGGCGCCGCTCATCGAGCACTTCCCGGAGGTCCTGGAGTCCCCCGGGGCGGTGCTGAACCTCAAGCACGACCCCGTCGCGGCCCCGCCCACCACGGCCTCCGGGCGCCCCCACGTCGGCGCCAGCCAGGTCGACTTCGGGTCCGCCTTCGGGGAGCCGCTGTCCGCGGAGCCCGGCACCGGCGCCCCCTGGGCGACCCTCCCGGTGCCCGTCGCGGCGGACCGGCACGCGGAGAAGATGTACCTGCGGCTGCGCCTCGCGGTGGAGAGCGACGTCCGCTGCGTCATCGGCATCAACCCGGCGATGGTCGCCGCCCTGCCGTACCAGCTGAACCTGTGGTGGCCCCGGATCGTCCGGGAGGTCCGGGACGGCACCCTCGGCGGCCTGCCGCACCGCGCCCCCGACCCCGCCCGGGCCGCCGAACTGGAGCGCCTCGCCGAGCGGCACGGCACCGTGCGCCCGTGCCACGTCTGGCCCCGGATGCGCGCCCTGTTCTGCTGGACCACCGGGGTGGCCTCGCTGTACCTCCCGCGGCTGCGCGAGGAGTACGGCCCCGGCGTGGTGGCCCTGCCCGCCCCCGTGGCCGCCTCCGAGGGCCCGGTGGGCGTCGCCCTCGACCGGCACGGCCGGGCGGGCAGCCTGGTGGCGAACGCCGCGGTGTACGAGTTCGCCGACGCCGACCGGGACCTCGGCCCCGACACCGCCACCCTCCGGCCGCACGAACTGGAGCCGGACCGCGACTACCACGTGGTGTTCAGCCACGTCGGCGGGCTCTACCGGTACGCGGTGGGCGACGTCGTCCGCGTCGTCGACCACCAGGACGGCGTGCCGCGCCTGGAGTACGCCGGCCGGGCGAACCGCTCCGACCACGCCGGTGAGCGGCTGCGCGACGCCCAGGTGACCAGGGCGCTGCACGGCGCGCTGGACGCCACCGGCCTCGAACTGCGCAACGTCGCCTGCCGGGTCGCCGGAGCCCCGCACCGCTCCCCGGGCTACGAGTTCGCCGTCGCCCCGCGCACCCCGTGGTGCCCGGAGGAGTCCGAGCGCTTCACCGACCTCCTCGACCGGGCCCTCCAGCGGCAGTCGGCCGACTACCGCACGGCGCGCGGCCGGGGCCGGCTGGCCGCCCCGACCCTCCTGCGGCTCGACCCCGACGCCTTCCTGCGCGACTGGCAGGCCCGGGTCGAGAGCGGCATCCGCCCCACCCAGGTCAAGGACCGGCTGTTCAGACAGGACCCGCAGGAGTGGGCCCGGCTGACCGGACAGGGCCCCGAAGGACACGGCACAGCAGCCCCCTGAGCCGGCGACGAGCCGCCGCGGGCCTGCGCACCCACCAACCGGAGGACCGACATGACCGCTTCACTGGACGCCGTCGAACGCACCGCGCTCCTCACCGCCGCCCTGCGCGCCGCCGAGAGCAAGCGCCCGGACCGGCTGTACGAGGACCCGTACGCCGCCGCCCTCGCCGGGGACATCGGTCCCGAACTGCTCGCCGAGGTGATCCGCGCGACCTTCCCGCCGGGCCGCGAGCGCACCGTCCCGAGCACCCCCGACTACAACGCGATCCGCACCCGGTTCTTCGACGACTACCTCCGGGCGGCGGCCGAGGACCAGGACACCACCCAGATCGTGCTGGCCCCGGCCGGCATGGACTCCCGCGCCTACCGGCTGGACTGGCCCGAGCGGGTGCGCTGGTTCGAGGTCGACCGGCCGGCCGTGCTCGCCCACAAGGCCGAGCGGCTCGGGGCGACCGAGCCGCGCACCGACCACCGGACGGTCGCCGTCGACCTCACCGAGCCCGACTGGGAGGCCCGTCTGGAGGCCGCCGGGTACGACCCCGCCGTCCCCTCCACCTGGCTGCTCGAAGGGCTCCTCTACTACGTCCCCGCGCCCGACGCCCACCGCGTCCTGGAGCGGGTGGCCGCGATCTCGGCCCCCGGCAGCCGGATCGCCGCCGACATCGTCAACGCGGCCGCCCTGACCCTGCCCCACATGCGCGGCCTGCTCGACGTGTTCAGCGGCTGGGGCTGCCCCTGGCTGTTCGGCACGGACGAGCCGGAGGAGCTCTTCGACCGGCACGGCTTCGACGTGCGGGCGACCCAGCCCGGCGAGGCGGGCGCCGACTTCGGGCGCTGGCCGGACCCGGTGCCGCCGCGCAGCGAGCGCGACGTGCGGCGGGTCTTCTTCGTCCACGGGCGGCGGCGCTGACATGCCGACCGCAGTGATCGTCGGCGGAAGCGTCGCCGGGCTGGCGAGCGCGCTCGCCCTGTCCGGGACCGGGTACCGCGTGCTGGTCCTGGAGCGCGCCCCGGGACCGCCGCAGTGGTCCACCGCGGATCCCGGCTCCGGGTGGCGGCGCCCGACCGCGCCCCAGGGCCTCCAGTCGCACACCCTCACCTCGCTCGGCGTCCGCGTCCTGCGCGAACGCGCACCGCGGCTGCTGGCCGACGCCGGGGCCGCGGGCGCGACGGTCCTCGACCTCACCCGGGCGCTGCCCGCCGACGCCGCCGACAGCGCCCCGGAGCCCGGCGACGGCGACCTGGTCGCGCTCGGCTGCCGCCGCTCCACCCTGGAGCTGCTGCTGCACCGGACGGTCAGCGACACGCCCGACGTCACCGTCCGGCACGACACCACCGTCACCGGCCTCGAACTCCACCCCGGGCACCGGGGCGTGGCGGCCGTCGTCACCGGCGCGGGCGAGCGGGTGCGCGCCGACATCGTGGTGGACGCGACCGGGCGCCGGGCGCTGTCCCGCCGCTGGCTGCACGACGCCGGCATCCCGGTGACCGCCGACCGCACCAGCGCGTCCGGGCTGGTCGGCCACACCCGCTTCTACCGGCTGCGGGGCCGTGCCCTGCCGGGGCCGCTCAACCGCGGCCACGGCGTCGGGGACGTCTACGACCACTACGCGGGCGTGCTGCACCCCGGCGACGACGGCACCTTCTCCATCGCCCTCGGCTCCCTGCCGGGCGACCGCGTCCTCCAGGCCGGCCTGCGCACCCGCACCGGGTTCACCGCGGCCGCCCGCGCCACCCCGGGCCTCGCCCCCTGGCTGGAGGAGGGCGTCAGCTCCCCGATCTCGCCGGTACGGGTCATCTCCAGCCCGCCCAACACCCTGCGCGGGGCGGCCGGCCCGCGGCAGGTCCCCGTCCCGGGCCTCTTCCAGGTCGGCGACGCCGCCTGCATCACCAACCCGCTCTTCGGCCGCGGCATGTCGCTCGCCCTCGACCACGCCTTCCGGCTCGCCGACCTGCTGGCCGAGCAGCCCGACGTCGACGCCGCGCAGCGCCTGGCCGTCGCCCGGATGACCCACGAGCTGTTCCTGCCCTGGTACGAGCAGGCCGCCGGGGCCGACCGGCTGCGCAGCGCCCGCTGGCAGGCCGCCGTCGACGGCCGCCCCGCCGTGCCGGTGCCGCCCACCGGCGGGCTGCCCTCCGGCGCGGAGATCGCCGCCGCGGCCCGCACCGACGGCACGGTCTGGCGGGGGCTCACCCGGATGCTGATGACCCTGCGCACGCCCGCGCAGCTGTTCGCCGACGACAAGTTCCTGGCCCGGGTCCGGCAGGCGGCCCCCGCCGGCCCCGCGCCGACCCCGCCGCCCGGCCGGGACGAGCTCCTGCGCCGGGTCACCGCGACAGAAGGGACTCGCGCATGACGACGACCCTCCCGGTGGCGGGCCCCCGCCCGCGACCGGACGCGGCGGACCGCCCCCGGGTGCTCCTCGCGCCCGTCACCATCACCCCGTCCAAGCCGCTCACGCCGAGCCACCTCAAGGGGCTGCTGTGGACGGACGTGATGTACCGGGCCACCCGCCCCCTCGCGGACGTCGCCTACCGCTACAGCCACACCACCTACCACGCCACCGAACAGACCCTGGGCTTCTGGGAGTTCCTCGACCGCAGCCGGGGCGCCACCGACTACGGCGACCTCACCGAGGAGCGGATCGGCGAGCTGTACGTCGCCTTCCGCGCGGCCGAGCGCGCCCCCGCGCAGGCCCTGCTCCCGTACGCCGAGGCGGTCGAACGCGGCTGGGTGCACCCGGTGGGCACCCGCGTCCTCCAGCTGTGGTCCGGGCACTACGCGGCCCTCGGCCTGCACGACCCGGGACTGCTGCGGCACCAGCCGCCCGGCCTGGGCCTGGACGCCGTCCTCGACCGGCTCACCGCGCTCGGCATGTGCCTGGACCAGCGCGAGGTCGGCGGCCCCGTCTACCTGGACCTCACCCGCTTCGGACTGCCGCTGCGCCGGCTGGTCACCGCGGACGGGCGGCCGAACTACCTGGCCTGCGCCCTGCGGGAACTCATCCCGCTCGCCCCGGACTTCGACGAGCTGGTGCTCCTCTACGACCACGAACTCGACTCCGACTACCAGCAGTTGGAGCGGGTGCTGAGCGAGTTCGGCCCGCGCGTGCGGCGGGTGCCGGTCGGCCGGGTGCCCATCGAGGGCCGGATCCGCTCCGCGCGGCAGGGCGGCTGGCGGGGGCTGCACGCCGGGACGCTGATCGACGCCGCCCGCGCCGAGCACCACGAGGACGCCGTACGCCTGGGCATGCGGCTGTACTTCATCGCCGTGCTCGGCCCCGGCCGGCAGCAGTCGTTCCGCTCCGACCTGCTGGCGCAGTGCCTCCGGCGGGCCGAACGCCTGCTGGAGGAGGCCGGTCCGGAGGCGGACGCCGCGGCGCTCCGGGAGCAGCTGGCGCAGCACCGGAAGGACCACGTGTACGTCAACCCCTACCGGCTGACCTCCCACCTCCTCGGCAGGCGCCGCGCCGCGCCCGCCGAGGACCTGCTGCGGGCGGTGTTCCTGTGAGCGCCGGGGCCGCCTCCACCACGCAGGACTGCTTGCGCGAACAGGAGGCGATGCGGATCCGCGCGGCCCGTCCCGACCTCGCCGCCCGGCACGACCTGACCTCGTACGACGGCCTGACCGCCGCCCGCGGCGACATCACCGCGGAGGGCGACACGGGCAGTTCGGTCGTGGTGGTGCTCAAGGCCTTCGACCTGGCCCGGTGGGTGCGCGACACCTGCGTCTTCGCCCTCGGCGTCGAACCCCGGCAGGCGGCGGACTGGCGGACCTCCTTCACCCGCACCGTCTTCCTCGCCGGCAACCCGGAGCAGCTGCGCGAGCGGTTCCGCTTCGCGCACACCGCCGCCGACGGCTCCGCGGCCTGGACCGCGCCCGGGCCCGCCGCCCGGACCTCCGCGCTGCGCAGGCTGCTCAAGGCCTTCGACGCGCCCGCCCGGCTGCCGGACCGGCCGGACACCCTGGTCGAGATCCCCGGCGGGCCCCACCCGCCGGGCCGGCCGCGGGCCCGCCGCGACCTGTACGTCGCCACCGCGGAGTGCACCATCTCGGAGGCCCTGGTGCACGTCAACCACGTGCTGGCGGAAGCCGTCCTGGACGGCCACATCGCGCCCGGCGACCACCTGGTGGTGCACCAGGTGCCCCGGATCGTCGGGGCCCCCGCGCACCTGGTCACCGTGCGCGTGACCACCGAGAAGCACCTTCCCGGACGGCTCAAGGCGGCCGCCGGACTGACCGAGGAGGCACGCGTTGCCTGAGCAGACCCCCACCCCCGAGCGGATCCCGACGGCCGGGAACCCCCCGACCGTCCGCTTCGGCTACCACGGCTCCACCGAGGTGGTGGACCGCATCGTCCGGCTCGCCGGCTGTGAGCGGGCCGACGTGCGGCTGGTCGAGTACGACATCGCCGACCCGTTCCGCGGCGTCCGGGCGGGCGAACTGGACGTGATGATCGTGAAGTTCGGCATCCACGAACCCGACCTGGTCACCAGCCGGGTGCTCACCGAGGACGCCCGCGCGGTGGTCGTCGGCTCCGGGCACCCGCTGGCCGGCCGGGCGTCGGTCTCCATCGAGGAGCTCGCCGACTACGACGCCTTCGCCCCGCCCGGGGACTTCCCCGCGTACGTGTGGGACGACGTGGTCCCGGCGCGCACGCCCGCCGGGCGGCCCATCCGCCGGGTGCGCCGGGTGCGCACCGTCCCGGAGATGATGCGCACGGTCGCCGCCGGCGACGCCGTGCACATCTCGCTGGTCTCGCTCGCCGACCTCGCGCCGCCCGGCATCGAGGTGGTGCCGATCCACGACCTGCCGCCCGCCCCGGTCACCCTGGCGTGGGTCCGCGGCGCCGAGGTCCACGCCCACGTGCGGGAGTTCATCACCACGGCCGAGGCGGAGGCCTCCCGGTGACCGTGACCGCCCCCCGGACACCCGCCACCCGTAGGCCCGGCGCCCGCACGCCCGTCGTCCTGCTGCACGCGCTCTCCCTGCACGCCTCGATGTGGGCGGCCCAGGAGCGCGCCCTGCGCGCCCTGGGGCGCACCGTCCTGGCCGTCGACCAGCGCGGTTTCGGATCGGCCCCGCTCGGCGACGCCCCGCCCTCGCTCGACGTGGTCGCCGACGACCTGGCCCGCACGCTCGACGGGCACGGCCTGGACCGGGTCGTCCTGGCCGGATCGTCCATGGGCGGCTACGCGGCGATGGCGTTCCTGCGCCGCCACCCCGACCGGGTCGCCGGGCTCGCCCTGCTCTCCGCCCGCGCCACCGCCGACGACCCCGAGGACGCCGCCCAGCGGCTCCGCTTCGCGGAACTGGTCCAGGACCCGGCCCACCGGCCCGTGCTGGTGGAGCGGGTCACCCCGCTGCTGCTCGCCGACTCCACCTGCGCCGAGCGCCCCGACCTGCTCGCCCGGGTCCTCGCCGACGCGCGCGCCGCCGACCCCGCCGCGCTGGCCTGGGCCCAGCGGGCGATCGCGGCCCGCCCCGACTCCACCGACGTCCTGCGGGCGGCCCGGGTGCCCGCCCTGGTGATCGCCGGCGCGCAGGACGCCCTGGTCGCCCCGGAGGAGTCCCGGTACGTCGCGGACGCGCTGCCGCAGGGGCGCCTGATCACCCTCACCCGCACGGGCCACCTCCAGCCTCTGGAGGCCCCCGAGGCGGTCACCGACGCCCTCCGCGGCCTGCTGGCCGAGGTCGACGCCACGGCGGACGCCCGGAGCGGGGCCCGGGCGTGCTGACCGAGGACCACGAGGCCTGGGGGCACACCTCCTCGACCGGCCTCGGCTTCACCCACCACGCCATCGTCGACGCGCACTTCCGCGCCTGCGAGGAGACCTATCTGGACCTGCTCGGCCGGGCCGGCCTGCGCCCCGGACAGCACGTCCTGGACGCGGGCTGCGGCCCCGGCGACTTCCTGCCGCACCTCGCCGCGCTGGTCGGCGCAGGCGGCCGGATCACGGCCGTCGACCTGGCCGAGGAGAACGCCGCGCTCGCCGCCGAGCGCGCGGCCGCCTGGCGGCTGCCCTGCCCCACCGAGGTCCGCACGGCGGACCTGCTGGACCTGCCCTTCCCGGACGACGGCTTCGACGCCGTCTGGTGCGCCAACACCGTCCAGTACCTCGACGACGACGAACTCGACCGGGCGCTCGCGGAGCTGATCCGGGTCGTCCGCCCCGGCGGCACCGTCGCGGTCAAGGACCTGGACGCCCACCTGATCACCGCCCGGCCCGCCGACCCCTACCTGTTCACCGACTTCTTCCGCGCCGCGGGCGCGCGCCCCGGCTACGCCCGGCAACTCCTGCGCACCCGCGAGCTCCAGCGGCACCTCAGGAGCGCCGGGCTCACCGGGGTGCGCGGGCGGACCGTCCTGATCGAGCACCACGCCCCCCTGGCCCCCGCCGCCCAGGACTTCTACAAGGCCGCGTGCGCGCAACTGGCCGGGCAGGCCCTGGCCCTCGGCCTCGACGACGGGTGGCGGCGGTTCGCCGACCCGGCCGACCCCGCCCACCCGCTGGACGACCCCGACGGCTACGTCAGCGAGGGCAACGTGCTCGCCGTCGGCACCGTGCCCGGCGCTTCCCACTGACCGCGGAACCCGCCGCCCAGGCAACGACGAGGAGCCCGTAGCACCATGCCAGCGACCACCACCGCCCCCTGCCCGCCGGCCCCCGGCCGGGTACCCGTCCTGGGCCACGTGCCCGCACTGCTGCGCCGGCCGCTGTCCTTCTTCGAGTCCACCAGGACCGGGGACCCGCTGGTGCGGGTCGGGTTCGGGCCCGTCGGCCTGTACCTGGCCAACGACCCGGCCCTGGTGCACCGCATCCAGGTCGACACCGCGGCCTTCGAACGCGGCCGCTTCTTCGACGTCCTGGCCGGGCACTTCGGGAACCCGCCGATCGCCTCCGACGGCGCGGGCCACCGGCACCAGCGGCGCACCCTCCAGCCCGCGTTCAGCCGCACCAGCGTGCGCGACCACACCGGGGCCATCGTCGAGGAGGCGCAGCGGCGCTTCGGCGCCTGGCGGCCCGGCACGCCGGTCCGGGCGGACGAGGAGGTCTCCGACTTCGTCGCCGCCGTGGTGCTGCGCTCCCTGTTCGGCGCGGACCTCGCCCCGGCCGTGGTGCGCGACATCCGGCACACCCTCAGCCTGATCTCGGGCAAGCTGCTCGCCGGGACCGTCTTCCCCGAGGCCCTGACGACCCTGCCGACCCCAGCCAACCGGCGCTTCCAGGCCGCCATGGGCCGCTTCCACGCCGTCATCGACGCGCTGATCCGGGACCGGCGGGCCAACCCCGGCCCGGTGCCCGACGTGCTCGACATCCTGCTGAAGGCGACCCACCCGGACACCGGACGCCCCTTCACCGACCACGAGATCCGCGGCGAGGCCCTGATCCTGGTCTTCGCCGGCCTGGAGACCACCAGCACCACGCTGACCTGGGCGGTCTTCGAGACGGCCGTCCGGCCCGAGGTCCAGCAGCGGCTGCACGACGAGGCCGCCCGCGTCCTGGACGGTCGGCCGCTCGGCTACGACCGGGTCAGGGAGCTCTCGTACACCCGCAAGGTCGTGGACGAGACGCTGCGGCTGCACGCGCCGATGCTCTCCACCCGGCGCGCCCGGCACGACGTCGTCCTCGCCGGAACCCTCGTCCCGGCCGGCGCGGAGGTCGGCTACAGCCCGCGCGCCGTGCACCGCAACCCGGCCGTCTACCCGGACCCGCACCGCTTCGACCCGGAGCGCGCCGCGGCCGACCCCGAGCAGGCCCCGCCGCCCGGCGCCTACGTCCCCTGGGGCGTCGGAGCGCACCGCTGCATCGGGGAGCACCTCGCCGCGACCACGATGACCGTCGCCCTGGCCACCCTCGCCGCCCGCTGGCAGCTGCGCATCGCGCCCGGCGCCCGGATCCGGATGGCGACGAGCTCCCTGCCGTACCCGCGCAGCCTCCCCCTGGTGGTGCGCCCGCGCGGCCGCGACGGTGCCGAGTGACCCAGGAACGACCCCCGCAACCGAAGGAGCCCGCCGTGGCATCGGCGACACCGCCCCGACCGTCCGTCGACACCGGGAACCTGACGATCACCCGGCTGCTGCGCCGCAACGCCCGCGCCTTCCCCGGCCGTCCCGCGCTCACCGGCGGCACCGGCCCCGACGCCACCACCCGGACCTGGTCGCAGCTGCGCGCCGAGACCGCCGCGCTCGCCCACGGCCTGGCCGGGCTCGGCCTGTCCCGCGGCGAGCGGGTGCTGATCGCGATGTCCAAGCGGCCCGAGCACTGGATCACCGACCTGGCCGCCGTCCACCTCGGCGCGCTGGCCTGCACCCCCTACGACACGCTGAGCACCGAACAGCTGCGCTTCGTGGCCCGGCACAGCGCGGCCACCGTCGTGGTCCTGGAGGGTGCCGAGCAACTGCGGCGCTGGCAGCCGGTGCTGACGGAGATGCAGGGGCTGCGCGCGGTCGTGCTGGTGGAGCCGGCGGCCGTCCCCGCGGGTGACCCGCGGTACGTCATGTACGCCGAGCTGACCCGCGAACTGCCCGACGAGCGCGCCTTCGACGAGCTGACCGACACCGCGACGCCCGACACGCCCCTGACCGTCGTCTACACCTCGGGCACCACCGGCGACCCCAAGGGCGTGGTGCTCTCGCACCGCAACGTCATCCACGAGTCGATGATGCAGGACCGCCTCGTCCCCGTGCCCGCGCACCCGCGCACGATCGCCCACCTGCCGCTGGCGCACATCGCCGAGCGGGTGCTGGGCATCTACATGCCGATCTGTAACGCGGGCCACGTCACCATCTGCGACGACCCGGCCCAACTGGCCTCCGCCCTGCGGGCGGTGCGCCCGCACGCGCTCTTCGGCGTGCCGCGGGTGTGGGAGAAGCTGGCGGTCGCGGCGCGCGCCCGGCTCGCGGCGCTGCCGCCCGCGGAGGCCGCGGCCGTCGACGAGGCGCGGGAGACCGCCGTCGAGGTGTACCGGCTGCGGTCGGCCGGGCGGTCGGTCCCGAACGAACTTGCTTCCCAGTATGAAAAGTTGGACGATGTCGTGCTGCAGCCGCTGCGAGCCGCCATCGGGCTCGACGACTGTCACCGCGCCCTCAGCGGCGCGGCGCCCATTCCCACCGCCGTGCTCGAGTTCCTGGCCGGGCTCGGGCTCTCCGTCTACGAGGTGTGGGGGCTCAGCGAAACCACTGGGGCCGCCACCGTCAGTACGCCGGAGGTCTTCGCGCTCGGCGCGGTCGGCCGTCCGGGGCCCGGTATCGAGATCCGGACCGGTGCCGACGGCGAGCTGTTCCTGCGCGGCCCCGTGGTGTGCGCGGGCTACCTGCGCGCCGACGGCGGCCTCGACCCCGCCACCGACGCCGACGGCTGGCTGCCCACGGGCGACGTCGGCGCCGTGGACGACCGCGGCCTGGTCACCATCACCGACCGCAAGAAGGAGCTGATCATCACCGCAGGGGGCAAGAACATCGCCCCGACCAGACTGGAATCCCTGCTGCGCGCCCACCCGTTGATCGGCCAGGCCGCCGCCATCGGCGACCGCCGACGGTACGTCACCGCGCTGCTCGTCCTGGACGAGGACGCCCTGCCCACCTGGGCGCGGGCCAACGGGGTCGACGCGGCGGAGCTGGCCGACCCGGCCCGCCACCCGGCCGTCCGGGCCGCCCTCGACCAGGCCGTCGCCGAGGCCAACGCCGTCCTCGCCCGGGTCGAACAGATCAAGAAGTACCGCCTGCTGCCCGGCCCGTGGACGCCGGAGAGCGGTGAGCTGACGCCGAAGCTCAGCCTGCGCCGGACGGCGATAGCCGAGCTGCACGCGGACGCCATCGAGTCGATGTACGGCGCGGACTGACCCGGCTCCGCCCCCGCCCGACCGGCCGAGCACCCGAGCACCTGACCACCCGTCCGACCCCGACCCTTCCTTCCCCGCGTCCCAGAACCCCGACTCTCGATAAGGAGCCACCCCTGTGTCCGACGGGATCCGTCCCCACAACAGGGTCGCCCTACTCGCCGTGACCTGCATCGGGCAGTTCATGGTCCTCCTCAACAACACCATCACCAGCGCGGCGCTGCCGGACATGCAGAAGCGCCTGGACACGACCCTGACCGGGCTGCAGTGGATCGTGAACGCCTACGTGCTCGCGGTGGCGATGCTGCTGCTGGCCGGCGGCGTCTTCGCGGACCGCTTCGGCGGCAAGCGCATCTTCCTGGGCGGCATGGCGGTGTTCACGCTCGCCTCGCTGGCGTGCTGCCTGTCCGCCTCGGTCGGCTGGCTGCTGGCCGCCCGCATCCTCCAGGGCATCGGGGCCGCGGCGCTCAGCCCCGCCAGCCTCGCGCTGCTCGCCTCCGGCTACCCCGCACCGGGGGACCGGGTGAAGGCGATCGGCCAGTGGGCCACGTTCAGCGGGATCGGCCTCGCGGTCGGGCCCGCGGCCGGCGGCCTGCTGGTGCAGGCCTTCGACTGGCGTGCCATCTTCCTGATCAACATCCCCATCGGCGTGGTGACGCTGATCGTGGGCGCGCGCATCCTTCCGGACCGGCGCAACCCCGAAGCGCCCCCGCTCGACGTGCCCGGCCAGGTGCTGGCGCTCCTGGTCGTCGGCACGCTGGCCTTCGGACTCACCGAGGCCGGTGGCAAGGGCTGGACGGCGCCGCTGATCCTGTCCTGCTTCGCCGCGTCGGTCGTCCTGCTGGTGCTGTTCCTGGTCGTCGAGGCCCGCTCGGCCAGGCCGATGCTGCCGCTGCGCCTGTTCCGGCTGCGGCTGTTCACCGTCTCCAACGCGGCGATGATCGTGGTCGGCTTCGGTCTGATGGGCTCGGGCTTCTTCTTCACCCAGTTCTTCGCCACCGTGCAGGGCCACTCGGTGCTGCGCTCGGCGATGGAGACGCTGCCGTGCACGCTCGCGATGGTGGTGTGCAGCCCGTACGCCGCCCGGATCGCCGCGCGGTTCGGCTTCCGCAGCGTCGTCACCGTGGGCCTGGTCCTGGCCGGGGCCGGGCTGGTGACGATGGCCGCCGTGCACACGGACACGCCGTACCTGAACGTGTGGTGGCGCCTGGCGGTCACCGGTGTCGGCTTCGGCCTCACCATGTCCCCGCTGACCGGGGCGGCCATCTCCTCGGTCAGTGTCCAGGAGGGCGGGCTCGCCTCGGGGATCAGCAGCACCACGCGGCAGATCGGCGCGGTCTTCGGGGTCGCGGTGCTCGGCGCCATCGTGCGCACGCGCCAGGAGCACGGCGCCTCCTACAGCAGCGGTCTGAACACCGCGTTCCTCACCGCCGGGGTCGTCACCCTGGTGAGCGCCGTGTTCACCGGCCTCTGGCTGGTGCGGCAGCAGGCCCCCGCGGCCGTCGTCCCGCAGAGCGTCCCGACGGCCGCTCCCCGGCCCGAGGGCGAGCCGGTCCTGACCGACCGGTCCTGACAAGCAAGGAGGGGTGGCCGCCCCGTCCGGGGCGGCCACCCTCGCACGACCCGAGGCCCCACCCTCGTACGCACAGGAGAAGGAGATCATGCACCTTCCGACGCTTCCGTCCTCGCCGGGCCTCACCGTGGCCCTGGCGCTCCGCAAGGACATCCACCGCTACGGGCTCGAAGGGATGCTGCACTCCCTGGAGTCGATCGCGAGCATCTTCAGCTACCCGACCGTCGCCGACGCCGCGGAGGCGGCGCCGAAGCTGTCGCCGGACCTCCTGCTCACCTCCGCGGCCGAGCTGGCGGAGGCCCCGGACGCGGCGCCGGCCCGGCGGCTGCGCGACCACGACGTGCGGCTGGTGGTCCTGGTCGGCCCCGAGGAGCGGATGACCCCGGCCTGGGCCCCGCACGTGCACGGCTTCGTGGACCGGTCGGCCCTCCACCTCAGCCTGCTGCGGGAGGCGGTCGCCGACGTGTCCGCCGGGCGCTTCCACGTGTCGGCGAGCCTGGCGCGGCGCCTGCTGGTGCCCGCCGACCCCGGCCCCGCGGTCGCGCTGACGGCGCGGGAGACCCAGGTCCTGGAACTGGTCGCGGGCGGCCTGAGCAACAAGCAGGCCGCCCGCGCACTGGGCATCTCGGAGAACGGTGTCAAGCGGTTGATGGGGAACATCCTCGCCAAGCTCAACAGCCCCAACCGCACCCTCGCCGTGGTCAGGGCGATGGAACTCGGCCTGCTGGCGAAGCCAGCAGCAGCGTGACCAGCTCGCGCTTGAGGACCTTGCCGCTGGGGCCGAGCGGCAGCCGCTCGACGAACTCCACCCGGCGCGGCCGCTTGTAGCCGGTCAACTCCCGGCGGGCCAACTCGTCGAGCCCGTCCACGAGTTCGGGGTCGGTGCCGAAGCCGTCCCGGCGCACCACGACGGCGCAGACCTGCTCGCCGCGGGCCGGATCGGGGACACCCACCACCGCGATCTGCTCGACGCCCGGGTGGCGCAGCAGCACGTCCTCGACCTCGCGCGGGTAGACGTTGTAGCCGCCCTGGATGATCACGTCCTTCTTCCGGTCCACCAGCGTGAGGTAGCCGTCCGGTGCCAGGCGCCCGAGGTCCCCGGACCGGAACCAGCCGTCCACCAGCACCTCGGCGGTGGCCTTCGGCAGGCCGAGGTAGCCGGCCATCACGTTGTGGCCCCGGACGACGACCTCGCCCACCTCGCCCACGGGCAGCAGTTCGACGCGGCCCTCCAGGTCGGCGCGGGCGACGGCCACCTCCACACCGGTGACCGGCAGCCCGACGGTGCCGGGCCGCGGCGGCGTCCCCGGGTGGTTGTACGAGACGCAGGGCGAGGTCTCGGTCAGGCCGTACCCCTCGTACACATCGCAGCCGAGGACGGTCCGCACCTGGTTGAGGACGGGCACGGCCAGGGCGGATCCGCCGCTGTAGGCGCGCCGCAGCCGGTGCGCGGGCGCGCCCGCGGCCACCGCCTCCAGCAGCGCGTGGTACATGGTCGGCACGCCCATGAAGACGGTGCAGCCGTGGCGTGCCATCTCCTGGAGGGCCTGCTCGGCGGCGAACCGGGGCGCCAGGACGAGGGTGGCGCCGGCCAGGAAGCAGGTGCCCATGACGCAGACCTGCCCGAAGGTGTGCGACAGCGGCAGGCACCCGTAGAGCACGTCGTCGTCCTGGACCCCGAACGGGGAGACGGCGGTCACCTCGATGTTGGTGACGACGTTGCGGTGGGTGAGCATCGCGCCCTTGGGGCGGCCCGTGGTGCCCGAGGTGTAGAGGATCGCCGCCAGGTCGTCCGGGGCGACCGCCACGTGCCCGTCGACCGGCTGCCCCGGGTGGGGGGCGTCCAGGTCGATCCCGCCGGAGCGGTCGTCCGCCACGGTGAACAGCGCGATCCCGGCGGCCGAGGCGGCCGGCCCGCCCTGCCCGACGACGGTGCCCTCGCAGACCAGGGCGCGCGCGTCGCAGTCCTTGAGGACGAACTCCACCTCGGCGGTGCGGGACTGCGCGTTCATCGGCACCACGACCGCGCCCAGGGCCAGGACCCCGTAGTACGCGGCCGGGAAGCGGGGGGAGTTGGGCAGGAGCAGGACCACCCGGTCGCCGGGGCCGACGCCGTGGTGGCGCAGCACCGCGGCGTACTGGCGGGCCCGGTCCCACAGCTGCCCGTAGGTGACGACGGTGTCGTCCTGGACCAGGGCCGGACGGTCCGGCCGCCGTGCCGCCGTATCGGCGAGCACGGCGGCCAGGGAGCGGGTCACACAAGCTCCTTCGCGGTGGTGTGCCCGGCCGCGCGGTCGGAGGCGGTGGCGATCCCCAGCTCCTGCCAGATGCCCGCCAGGGCCTCGGCGAACTTCTCCACGTCGGCCTCCGTGTGGGTCGCCGACGGGGCGATCCGCAGGAGCTCCTCGCCCGCCCGGACGCTGGGGGCGTTGATGGCCTGGACGTACAGCTTGTGCCGGTCCAGGAGGAGCGCCGAGGCCTCCTTGCACAGGGCGTCGTCGCCGACCAGCGCCGAGACGATGTGCGAGTCGGGCGACAGGAACGGCACGTCGGCCTCCTGGAGCAGCCGGTGCAGCAGCTGGGCGTTGCGGGCCAGGCTCTCCCGCTCGGCGTCGGAGCCGCGCAGGTGGCGCACCGCGGCCAGGGCGCCTGCCGCGGTCGCGGGCGGCAGCGAGGTGGTGAAGACGAACGCCCGCGACATCGTGCGCACCGCGTCGACCAGGTCCTGCGGCCCGGCGATGTAGCCGCCGGCGGTGCCGAGGCCCTTGGCGAGGGTGCCCATGATGACGTCGAACCGGTGGGCGATGCCCTCACGGGCGGCGATGCCCGCGCCCTCGGGGCCGTACATGCCGATGGCGTGCACCTCGTCGAGGAAGGTGGTCGCGCCGTACTGCTCGGCCAGGTCGGCGATCTCGGCGAGCGGCGCCACGTCACCGGACATGGAGTACACCGACTCCAGCACGATCAGCTTGGGCGCCTCCGGGTCGGTCTCCGCGAGGAGTTCGGCCAGGTGCGCGACGTCGTTGTGGCGGAAGATGCGCTTCTGGGCGCCGCTGCGCCGCAGGCCGTCGATCATCGACGCGTGGTTCAGCTCGTCGGAGAAGACGACGGTGCCCTTGGGGTTGCCCGCGATCACCGCGAGCGCGCCGTCGTTGGCGGTGTAGCCGGAGGCGAAGAGCAGTGCCGCGTCCTTGCGGTGCCAGTCCGCGAGTTCGCGCTCCAGCTCCACGTGGCGGTGGTTGGTGCCGCCGATGTTGCGGGAGCCGCCGGAGCCGGCGCCGAACCGGGCCACGGCGTCGTGGACGGCGGCCAGGACGGAGGGGTGCTGTCCCATCCCGAGGTAGTCGTTGCTGCACCAGACGGTGATCTCGTTCTCCTCGTCCGCGGTGCGGGCGATCGCGCTGGGGAAGTTGCCGGCGCGGCGGCCGATCTCCAAGAAGGTGCGGGTGCGGCGCTGCTCCTCGGTGAGCTGCTGGGTGAAGTAGTCGAGGTGCCGGGGCATGGGAGTTCCTCTCGTTCGACACGACGTGAAAGTGGCTTGATCAGTACGGGGGTTGACCGGTACGGGAGTCGGGCCGGCGCGGTGCCTCAGGCGGTGGCGGCGGCGCTGTACTCGCGCAGCCGCGCCTTGTCGGGCTTGCCGGTCGGGTTCATGGGGAGTTCGTCGAGCACCAGGACCAGCTCGGGGGCCAGGGCCGGCGAGAGGTCGGCGCTGATGTGCTTGCGCACCGTCTCGGGGTCGACGGGCGTGCCGGGGCGGCAGGTCAGGGCGGCGTGGAGGTGCTCGGTGCCGTCGGCGTCGCGCACTCCGTAGACGGCCGCGAGGGCGACGCCGGGGACGGTCAGCAACTCGCGTTCGACCACGGCCGGGTAGATCTTCACCCCGTCGACCTTGACCACGTCGGAGACCCGGTCGAGCAGGTGGAGGTGGCCGCGGTCGTCGCGGTAGCCGATGTCGCCGGTGCGGTACCAGCCGTCGCGCAGCACGCCGGCGTCCAGGGCCGGGTCGAGGTAGCCGTCCATGAGCTGCGGGGAGCGCATCCGGATCTCGCCGACCTGGCCGTCGGCCAGCCGCACCCCGGTGTCCGGGTCCCACACCTCCAGCTCGACCTCGGGGAAGACCCGGCCGACCGTGGCGGCCAGGCCGGCGTCGGCGTGCCCGGCCGGGTCGAGGTAGCTGATCCGGCCGCTCTCCGTGGTGCCGTAGAGCTGCAGCAGGATCGGGCCGAACACCTCGTGCGCGGCGGCGAGGCGGCTGGGCGCCGCCGACGTCCCGCTGTAGCTCAGGCTCCGCAGGCCGGCCAGTCCGGCCGACCAGGCGTCGCGGTGGCCCAGGTCGTCGATGTGGTCGAGCAGCCGGTACAGCTGGGTGGTGGCCATGAAGGTGCGGGTGACGCGGTGCTCGACGACGGCGCGCACCACCTGCCGCGCGTCGAACTCCGGCAGCAGCACGACGCTGCCGCCCACCGCCAGGGCGCCGTCGACCAGGAGCCCGGCGCTGTGGCTCAGCGGGGTGCTGAACAGCGCCGTGATCTCGGGGGCCTCCGCGGGGGTGTCGACCGCGATCCGCACGGTGCCCTCCCAGGACCGCAGCGACTTGCGGATCCCCTTGGGGCGACCGGTGCTGCCGCTGGTGAACATGATGACCGCCAGGTCGTCGGGCTCCCCGCACGCCGGGGCGACGGCCCCGGGGTCGTCGGTGGGCGCCGTCCCGGCGGACCCGTCCTGTCCGGGGCCGACCAGGACCGCGCCGGAGCGCTCGGCCAGTTCGGCGGCCCGCGCCGCGCTGGTCCGGTCGGCGTACAGCACGCTCGCCCCCGTGTCCCGCACGATGCCGAGCTGGTCGGCGAGCGGCAGCATGGCCGTGCTGGTGCCCGGGTTGGTGGAGCGCAGGTAGCAGACCGCGGCGCCGGCCAGGTGGGCGGCGTGCCGCACGCCGAGCATGTCCGGGCTGTTGGGCGCGGTGAGCACGGCGACCACGGTGCCGCGCCCGACGCCGTTCGCCCGCAGGGTGCGGTAGGTGCCGGTGACGGCCCGCAGGTAGTCCGCCGCGGTCAGTTCCGTACCCGGGTAGCGCAGCACCACCTTGTCGGGGTGCGCCGCCAGCGCCTCCAGCACCTCGGGCACGTAGCCGCCCGCGTCCGACCACCAGGCCCCGCCCGCAGTCACCATGCCGCCCTCTCCTCACCGCCCCGCCGAACCCGGCGGCCAGCCGTTGACCTGACACCTGGAGTCTTCTGGTCGCCGACGGCGCGGAACAGGCGTGTTCGGGCAGGTCGGTGGTGCGCCCGGGCGGGCTGTACTACGGGGGTACCCGAACGGGTAGGCCACCCGGTGGCGGCGGCCGCACTGTCCGTCAGGAGCTCCCCGGGAGGGCGGGAGTGGGCGAATGTGAACAGTATGTGCTGTCGCTCACGGAGGGGGGAGCGGCGCAGAACCGCTGACCTGCAACGATCTGGTGGGCTGATGGATCGATTCGGGAATCGTGCTTGATCGCCGCTCCCGGACGGCGCAGGATCAATCCCGGCAAGGCACCGAGCTGTGCCGTGACACGGGGGATTGAGCGAGCCGTATCTCCTCGGCTCCGAGCGACTTTCACTCACTTTCCTGACGGGATTTCCGACGGGCGGCTTCGGGCCGCTCCTTCCCATGTCACGACCGCGCCGGTTTTCCCACTACACCGATGTTGCGGGGGAAGTGTGTTGCAACAGCCTTACTCATATCGGTACAGAGCCCTGGTGGAGCCCGACTGGCGGAGGATCCCCGGTTGGCGCGAGGTGACCGAGCAGGAGTGGCACGATCCGCAGTGGCAGCGTGTGCACTGCGTGAAGAACGTCCGCCAGCTCCGGGCGGCCTACGGCGACCTGCTGTCCGAGGAGTTCTACCTCGACGTGGAGCGCGACCAGGCGGAGCGGGCGACCATGTCGCTGCTGCTGCCGCCGTACGTGCTCAGCATGATGGTGCCGCACGCCGAACCGGACGCCGAGAGCATGTACGCGGACCCGGTGCGCCGGCACATGCTGCCGGTGTTCTCCGACCGGGACCCGGAGTGGCCCTCGCACCCCTACGCCTCGCGGGACTCGCTGCACGAGGCGGAGATGTGGGTGGTCGAGGGACTGACCCACCGTTACCCGACCAAGGTGCTGGCCGAGTTGGTCTCCACCTGCCCCCAGTACTGCGGGCACTGCACCCGGATGGACCTGGTCGGCAACTCGACGCCGCAGATCCTCAAGTTGAAGTTCACGGTCAAGCAGGCCGACCGCCACGACGCCATGCTGGACTACCTGCGCCGGACGCCGTCCGTCCGCGACGTGGTGGTCTCCGGCGGCGACGTGGCCAACGTGCCGTGGCCCCGGCTGGAGTCCTTCGTCTCGGCGCTGCTGGAGCTGGACCACATCCGGGACATCCGGCTGGCCTCCAAGGCGCTGATGGACCTGCCGCAGCACTGGCTCAGCGACGACGCCCAGCGCACCATGGGCCGGCTGGCCGCCACCGCGCGCGAGCGCGGCGTCAGCCTGGCCGTGCACACCCACACCAACTCCGCGCAGCAGGTGACCCCGCTGAACGCGCGGGCCGCCCGGAGCATGCTCGACCTCGGCGTGCGCGACGTGCGCAACCAGGGCGTCATGCTGCGCGGGGTCAACGACACCCCCGAGTCGCTGCTCGACCTGTGCTTCGCGCTGCTCGACGGCGCCGGGGTGATGCCGTACTACTTCTACCTCTGCGACATGATCCCGAACGCCGAGCACTGGCGCCTCGCCCTGTGGGAGACCCAGGCGTTGCAGCAGGCGGTCATGGGGTACCTGCCGGGCTTCGCCACGCCCCGGCTGGTCTGCGACGTGCCGTTCGTCGGCAAGCGCTGGGTGCACCAGACCGAGCACTACGACCGTGAGCGCGGCATCTCGTACTGGTCCAAGAACTACGTGACCTCACTGGAACAGGACGACCCGTACGCGCTCGCCAAGTCGTACGAGTACTACGACCCGATCCAGACCCTCGGCGAGGCGGGGCGCGAGTGGTGGCGCTCCCACGTCGCAGTGTCGGAAACCGTCCCGAGCACCAGGAGCTCCCATGAGTGACCTCAGCCCCATCGCGCCGCTCCCGGTGCGGCAGAAGTTCCTGGTCGATCCCGACCTGGGGGCCGGCAACTTCCTGGAGTACGCCCTCAAGTACAACCCGAACACCGACGTGCCGCTGGTCTACAGCCACCGGACGGACGAGCGCGGGCAGGTCGCGCTGCGCGGGTACAGCCTGAACGAGCTGGCGGCCATCCGCGACCAGTACGCCCGCTGGTACTGGGCGAACGGCGTGCGGCCCGGCGAGCCGGTCGCGCTCTACATCGCCGAGGGCCTCCAGCCGATCCTGCACTTCCTGGCGCTCACCGCGCTCGGCGCCGTCCCGGCGCTGGTCAACGACGCGATGCCGATCGCGACGGCCAAGCGCTACCTGGACCACGTCGGCGTGGTCGGCCTGGTCGCGGACGACCCGCGGCTGATCTCGGCGGCCTACAAGCCCGGGCAGCCGCGGCCCCGGTTCATCGTGCCGTCCGCGGAGATCCGCGCGCACGACCCCGAGTCGGGCACGCTCCCGGACGTCTACCCGTTCCGGCACGCCGCCGAGGACGTGGTGGGGCTGATCCACTCCTCCGGCACCACCGGCACCCCCAAGTCCACCATGGTGGCCCACCGCCAGTTCTGGGTCGGCAAGGAGACGCGCATGGTGCGCTTCCCGGCCGAGCCGTACGACCGGCTGCTGTCGCTGATGCCGCACACCCACGCCGGCGGTCTCAGCTACCTGCTCACCACGATCCTGCTGGGCCTGCCCACCCTGACCATGGGCGACTGGCGGCGCACCGCGGTGGAGCCGGTGATGAAGGCCTTCCAGCCCACCATGGTCGCCTCGTTCGCCCGCACCTTCGTCGAACTTGCCACCGGCGAGGCCCCGGTGGAGGCCGCCGCCAAGGTGCACACCTGGTTCAACACCGGCGACTCGGCGCACTTCGGCCACATCCGCCGGCTGGTGCGGCTCGGTGAGCGGCCCTCCGGCCTGATCCAGCCCTGGCTGCTCCCCGAGGGCGCCGCCGGCCAGGCGGTGCTGCCCGGCTCCCGGTTCGTCGACGGCCTGGGCTCCTCCGAGATGGGCATGGCGCTGTTCGGCCAGGTCACCACCCCGGAGACGCCCCGCGACGACCGCTGCGTCGGCCTGCCGGTCGAGGTGGTCGAGCACGCCGCCGTCCTGGACGACGACGGCAACGAGGTGCCGGACGGCACGGTCGGCTACCTCGCGGTCAAGACCCCGTCCCGCACCCCCGGTTACTGGAACGACCCGGAGCTGACCAGCAGCTTCGAGCTGGCCGGCTACTGGCTGACCGGCGACATCGCCCGCCGCACCGAGGACGGCCGGTTCTACCACCTGGACCGCACGGTCGACGTGATCAACACCGCCGCGGGCCCGGTCTACAGCCTCCCGCTGGAGGAGGTGCTGATCGCCGACTGCGAGGACCTGGTGATGGACTGTTCGGTCATCGGCGTGCCCGGCGCGCTCGGTGACGGCCAGCAGCCGATCGCCGTGGTCCGGCTCCAGCAGGGCGCGCTCGGCACCGACCCGGCCAGGATCCTCGACGCGGCGAACAAGGCCATGGCGGCGGCCGGACTGGCCGAACTGGCCGCGGTCTTCGTGGCCGAGCAGGAGGGCGACTTCCCGACCGGCCCCACCGGCAAGGTGCTCAAGCGCGAGCTGCGCACCCGCTACGCCACCGCGCTGACGGCCGATGCCGCCCAGCAGTAGTCCGGCTCCACCTCCACTCCTTCACGGCTACCAGGAAGAGCTATGTCAGGAGAGAAGCAGACACGTGTGATCGGCGTCATCGGTGCCGGTCCCCGGGGGCTCTCCGTCGTGGAACGGTTAACCGTCAACGCGACGGAGGGCGGCCACCCGGTCGTGATCCACGTGGTGGATCCGTTCGTCGGCAGCGGCGGTCGGGTCTGGGACATCACGCAGCCGACCGAACTGCTGATGAACACGGTGGCGTCGCAGGTCACCATGTTCACCGACCCGAGCGTCACCTGCGAAGGCCCGATACGTCCGGGACCGAGCCTGTACGAGTGGGCGAAGCTGGACATCGAGCTGGCGCCCCTCGAGTACCCGGGGTGGGTGAGCGAGGAGGCCGCGGAGCTCGGCCCGGACTCCTACCCCTCCCGGGCCTTCTACGGCCACTACCTGGTCTGGGTGCTCGACCGCCTGATCAGCACGGCCCCCGACCACGTCTCGATCCGGCTGCACCGCAACACCGCGGTCAGCCTGACCGAGGCCGAGGACGGTTCGCAGATCGTCACCCTGGACGACGGCAGCGGACTGCTGCTGGACAGCGTCGTCCTGGCCCAGGGGCACCTGGACATGCCGCCGAGCGCCGGCGAACTGGGCCTGGAGGGCTACGCCCGGGCCCAGGGCCTCGGCTACCTGCCGCCGACCAACCCGGCCGAGGCGGACCTGGACTTCGTCGCCCCCGGCCAGCCGGTCGCGCTGCGGGGACTGGGGCTCAACTTCTTCGACTACCTGACGCTGCTGACCGCCGGCCGCGGCGGCACCTTCGTCCGGGAGGGCGAGCGGCTGCGCTACCGCCCGTCCGGCCGGGAGCCGTTGATGTACGCCGGCTCCCGGCGCGGCATCCCGTACCACGCGCGCGGCGAGAACCAGAAGGGCGCCTTCGGCCGCCACTGGCCGGGCTCCCGCACCATGGAACGGATCAACGTGCTGCGCGAGCAGCGCCGGCTGGGCGCGGAGGTCGAGTTCACCCGGCACATCTGGCCGCTGGTCGACCGCGAGGTCACCGGGGTCTACTACCACGCGCTGATCTCCGAGCGGCGCGGCGGCGAGCAGGCCGACGCCTTCCTGCGGGAGTACGGCGACCGGCCGCCGGGCGCGGACGACGAGGAGCTGCTCGGCCGGTTCGGCCTCGGGCCGGCCGACCGCTGGGACTGGGACGCGATCGCCCGGCCGTACGGGGAGCGCAAGTTCCTCGGCCGGGTCGAGTTCCAGGACTGGCTGCTCGGCCACCTGCGGCAGGACCTGGTGGAGGCCCGGCGCGGCAACGTCGGCGGGGCGCTGAAAGCGGCCCTGGACGTCATGCGCGACCTGCGCAACGAGGTCCGCCTGCTGGTCGACCACGCCGGGATCACCGGCGAGTCCTACCGCGACGAGCTGCAGTCCTGGTACACCCCGCTCAACGCCTACGTCTCGATCGGTCCGCCGCCCAGACGGATCGAGGAGCTGATCGCCCTGGTCGAGGCGGGCGTGGTGACCATGCTCGCCCCCGGCATGCGGGTCACGCCCGCACCGGCGGGGGCCGGGTTCACCGTCGACTCCACGTCCGTCCCGGGCGGGGAGGTCGAGGTGACCGCGCTGATCGAGGCGCGGCTGCCCGAGGTGGACATCCGGACCACCGAGGACCCGCTGGTCCGCAACCTGGTGGACCGCCGGGCCTGCCGGCCGTACCTGATCCCCACCGGCACCGACGGGCACGTCGAGACCGGCGGGCTGACGGTCACCGAGCGCCCGTACCGGCTGGTCGACGCGGCGGGCCGGGTGCACCCGTACCGCTACGCCTTCGGGGTGCCGACCGAGACGGTGCACTGGGCGACCGCGGCCGGGATCCGGCCCGGGGTCGACTCGGTGATCCTCGGCGACGCCGACGCGATCGCCCGGGCCTGCCTGTCGGCCGAACCGGGCCAGCGCTCGCCGTCGGCGGCGCGGGTGCGGGTCACCCTCTGAGCGCCGGGCTCCACCGCACCACCCGGTGGCCCCGGCCGCCGGTCGTACCGACGAGTCCCTTGAGAAAGTCCTGAGTTGAACCATCCAGAAGGAGGACCGCGCAGTGCCCGAACAGGCCGCGTCCGATTCGACCGTACGCCGACCGAGCGGCAGTGACCGCGCACCGGTGAGCGTCGACGCCGGACTGCTCTCACCGGTCTGGGCGGGCACCGACGCGCTCCGAACCCTGGGCGACGAGGCATGGGTCGCCGCGATGCTGGAGACCGAGGTCGCGCTGGCCCGTGCCCAGGCGTCCCTCGGCGTGATACCCGCCGACACGGCGGGAGCGATCGCCGAGGGCGCCGCGAGAGCCCGGATCGACGTCGCCGAGCTGGCCGCCGAGGCCCGCGGCGCCGCCAACCCGGTCGTCGTCCTGGTCCGGGAGCTGACGGCGGCGGTCGCCGCCGTCGACCCCGCCGCCGCCGGGTACGTGCACCTCGGCAGCACCAGCCAGGACATCCTGGACTCGGCCGCGATGCTGCTCGGCGCGAGAGTGCTGGCGGACATCCGGCAGAACCTCTCCCGGGTGGCCGCGGCGCTGGCGAAGCTCGCCGACGAGCACCGCACCACCCCGATGGCCGCCCGCACCCTGGCCCAGCACGCCGTGCCCACCACCTTCGGGTTGAAGGCGGCCGGCTGGCTGGACTCGGTGCTGGACACCCTTGAGCGGGTCGACCGCACCGCCGCCCTGCTGCCGGCCCAACTGGGCGGCGCGGCCGGCACGATGGCGGCCTACCAGGAGTACGCCAGGGCCACCCCGGCCGACCGGCCCGGCCACGGGATCGAGCTCGCGGCGCGCTTCGCCGCCGAACTCGGCCTGCGCGAGCCCTCCGCCCCCTGGCACAGCCTGCGCGTCCCGCTGAACGACCTCGGCTGGGTGCTCAGTTCCGTCACCGGGACGCTGGGGAAGTTCGCCCTGGACGTCCAGGGGATGTCCCGCACCGAGGTCGGCGAGGTCGCCGAACCGGCCGCCGCGGGCCGCGGCGTCTCCTCGGCGATGCCCCAGAAGCGCAACCCGGTGCTGGCCACCCTCATCATGGCGGCCGCGCGTCAACTGCCCGCCCACGCGCTGATCCTGGCCCAGAGCATGGTGGCCGAGGACGAGCGGGCGCCCGGCGCCTGGCACGCCGAGTGGCAGCCGCTGCGCGAGGCGCTGCGGCTGGCCTCGGGCGCGGCGTACACGGCCGTGGAGCTCGCCGAGGGCCTGGAGGTCTTCCCGGAGCGGATGCGGGAGAACCTGGCGCTCACCGGCGGCTCGATCGTCTCCGAGCGGCTGAACGTCGCCCTCGCCCCACTGCTGGGCAAGGCCGAGGCGAAGAAGCTGCTGGCCGAGTGCGCCCGCCGGTCCGCCTCCGGCACCGCCTCGTTCACCGAGGTGATGGAGGCCCGTTCGGACCTGGTGGCCAAGCTGCCGGCCGGCGTCACCGTCCAGGACCTGCTGGCCCCCGAGGGCTACCTGGGTGCCGCCGAACAGCTGGTGGACCGCGTGCTGCGGCGCCACCAGGAGAACCACGCGTGAAGGAGCCAGCATGAGTGACCACCTCTCCCCGGCGGTGCGCCCCCGCGGGCTGCACGGCCCGGTGGCGTTCTGGCTGATCGCCACCACCCAGTGCCTGCTGCTGTTCGCCTCCAGCGCGCCGTCCCCGCTCTACGTGGTCTACCAGGCGAAGTGGGGCTTCTCCTCGATCACCCTGACCGAGGTGTTCGCGGCCTACGCGATCGCGCTGCTGGTCGCGCTGCTCGTGGTCGGCGGACTGTCCGACTACATCGGCCGCAAGCCGGTGCTGCTCGGCGCGCTCGTCGTCGAGGTGGCCAGCATGGCGCTGTTCATCCGCGCCGACGGCGTCGCCTGGCTGATGGCCGCCCGGATCGCGCAGGGCCTGGCCACCGGCGCCGCGACCGGGGCGACCAGCGCCGCGATGCTGGACCTCGCCCCGCAGCACCGGCCCCGGCTCGGCCCGCTGGTCAACAGCGCCGCGCCGATCGTCGGCCTGGCGCTGGGCGCGCTCGGCGCGGGCCTGCTGGTCCAGTACGCGCCGCACCCGCAGACCCTGGTGTACGCCCTGCTGCTCGCGGCCTTCGTGCTCTGCGCGCTGGGCGTCCCCGCACTCGCCGAGACCTCGCCGCGCCGGCCGGGCGCGGTGGCCTCGCTGATGCCGCGGACGGGCATCCCGCGCGAGGCCAGGCCGATGTTCCTGGTGGTGGTGCCCTGCCTGTTCGCGGTCTGGGCGCTGGGCGGCCTCTACATGTCGCTCGGCCCGTCGATCGCGGCCGGCATCCTGCACATCTCCAACCACGTCATCGGCGGCCTGGTCATCTTCGCGCTGACCGGGACGGGGGCGGTCGGCTCGCTGCTGCGCCGCAACCACCCGCCGCGGCAGACCATGACCCTCGGCTTCGTGGCCTTCTTCGTCGGGGTCGGCGCCACCCTGGGTGCCCTGGCCACGGCCTCCACCCCGTTGTTCTTCGTCGGCACGGTGATCGCCGGGTACGGCTTCGGGACGGGCTTCCTGAGCGCCTTCCAGACCGTCGGGCCGCTCGCCGGACCGGAGGTCCGCGCCGAACTGATCGCCAGCATGTACGTCGTCTGCTACCTGGGGTTCAGCCTGCCGGCCGTCGCCGCCGGGGTGGCCGTGGGCCACATCGGGTTGAAGTCCACCGCGACGGTGTACGGCATCGCCGTGATGGTGCTCGCGGTGGCCGCCACCGCCGGTCTCCAGGTGCAGCAGCGCAAGGAGCGGCGCCGGCAGCCCGACGGGAGCGAGCCGGTGCCCGTCTCCGGGTCGGCGCGCCGTTGACCGACCGTCCACGCCCCCGCTCACGTCCAGGTTCACGTCCAGGTTCACGTCTACCCGAGGTGCTTCCCATGACTGACGACAACCGGCCGGCCGGCTACGACCCGGCCGAGGTGGACGTCCTCCGCCGGTTCCTGCTCACCGCCCGGCGCGACCCGGACGCCGTCGCCGTCGTCGACGACACGTCGACCGTGACGTACGGCGAACTGGAGCGCCGGGTACGGCGGATCGCCGCCCGGCTCGGCGCGGAGCGCGGCACGGTGGCCGTGCTGACCTCCCGCTCCGCGGACACCGTGGCGGCGCTGCTCGGCGTGCTCGCGGCCGGCGGCACCTACTGCCCGATCGACCCGGCGTTCCCGCCGGAGCGCACGGCCGCGCTGCTGGCGGCCGCCGAGGTCCGCGTCGCGATCGCCGCGGACCCCGGGCGGCTGCCCGCCGGGGTGCCGGTGCTGGACCCGTCCGACGCCGCGGGCAGCGAGGAGCCCGAGGGCTTCCCGGAAGGCCGGCTGCCCGAGCCCGACCCGGCCGCCCCCGCCTACCTGCTGTTCACCTCGGGCTCCACCGGGCAGCCCAAGCCGGTGGTCACCCCGCGGCGGGCGATCGGCGCCTCGGTGGCCTCGCTGGCCACCCTGTTCGCGGTCGCCCCCGGCGACCGGGTGCTCCAGTTCGCCTCGCTCAACTGGGACACCTGCTTCGAGGAGATCCTGCCCGCGCTCACCGTCGGCGCGACCCTGGTCTTCGACGCGGACGCCTACTCGGCCTCCTTCCCGCGCTTCCTGCGGATGGTCGACCGGCACCGGATCACCCTGCTGGACCTGCCCACGGCGTTCTGGCACGAGTTCGTCAACCACCTGACCGAGGAGCGGGCCGCCCTGCCGGAGAGCCTGCGCACCGTCGTCATCGGCGGCGAGGCGGCCCGGCCGGCCCGGATCGACGACTGGTGCGCGCTGCCCGGCGCCGACGCCGTCCGCCTGGTCAACACCTACGGCTGTACCGAGACCACCCTGGTCACCCATGCGATCGACCTGCACGGACCGCTCGCCGGCCCGGCCGTGGCCGCGGGGGCCGCCCGGGTCGTCCCGATCGGCCGGGCGCTGCCGCACGTCCGGGAGCAGATCGGCGAGGACGGCGAGCTGCTGATCGGCGGGGACGGGCTGGCGCTCGGCTACCGGGGCCTGCCGGAGGTCACCGCCGAGCGGTTCGCCGAACTCGACCTGCCCGGCGCGCCGGGGCGCTACTTCCGCACCGGCGACCGGGTCCGCCGGGAGCCGGACGGCGTCCTCGTCCACCAGGGCCGCCTGGACGACGAGCTCAAGGTCCGCGGCATCCGGGTCAGCCCGGGCGAGGTCGAGGCCCGGATCTGCGCCCACCCGGACGTGGCGGCCGCCGCGGCCACCGGCGCCGCGCTGGGCGACCACACCGTCCTGGTCGCCTATGTGACACCCCGTCCGCACGCCGACGCCGACACCCTCGCGGCCGGGCTCGCCCGGTACCTGCGCACGTCGGGACCGAGCCACCTCGTACCGTCCCGGATCACCGTCGTGCCCGAACTCGTCCTCACCGCGAGCGGCAAGGTCGACCGGCGCCGGACCCACCAGATGTACACAACCAGCAACTGACGCAAGGAGAATGACCGTGTCCACCGTTGGTACCGTCGACAGCGTGATCGGCATCTTCGGCCGGGTCCTGGAATCCGACCAGGTGACCGCCGACTCGGACTTCTTCGACCTGGGCGGGGACTCCCTGCTCGCCACCCGGGTGCTCAGCGGGGTCGCCCGCGAGTTCGGCGCGGAGTTCGGCATCGCCGAGTTCATCGACGCCCCGACCCCGGCCGCCCTGGCCAAGCTGATCGAAGGTGCGGCCCGATGAGCGTCATCGTTGTCGGAGCCGGCCTGGCCGGACTCACCGCCGCCACCGAACTGGCCGCCAGAGGCGTCGAGGTGACCGTCCTGGAGGCCCGCGACCGGGTCGGCGGCCGCACCCACGGCCTCGAGGTCGCCCCCGGCCAGTGGGCCGACGCGGGCGCCGCCTACCTCGGCGAGCGCCACACCGAGCTCAAGGCGCTGATCGAGCGCCTCGGCCTGGCCACCGCGCCCACCACCATGCTCGGCCGGAGCCGCTTCTCCCTGGGCGGCGACCCGGAGAGCACCGACGGCCGCTTCCCGCCGCTCAGCCCGATCGCCCTCGGCGAGATGTTCGACCTGCTGGACGAGGTCACCAAGGCGGTCCGCGCGGACGCCCCGCACCTCACCCCGGACGCGGAGCGGCTGGACCGGCTCACCGTGGCCGAGTGGATCGAGCAGAACGTCCAGCACCCCGACGCCCGGCTGTTCTTCCCGCTGTTCCTCGGCGAGATGATGGCCGCCGACCCGGCCGACGTGTCGGTGCTGCACATGGCCTTCTACCTGAACTCCGGTGGCGGCATCCGCTACCTCAACGCCTTCCAGGGCGGCGCCCAGGAGGAGCGGGTCGACGGCGGCGCGCACCGGCTGAGCGAGCTGCTGGCCGACAAGCTCGGCGACCGGGTGCTGCTCTCCCGGCCGGTGCGCCTGGTCGAGCAGATCGGCGACCGGGTCCGGGTGCACACCGACCAGGGCGTGCACGAGGGCGACAGCGTGGTCATCGCGCTGCCGCCGCTGCTGGCCGACACCGTCGAGTTCCGGCCGGAGCTGCCCGCGCCGCGGTCGAGCGAGGTCACCGCGCGGGGCTGCGCCGTCAAGGTCCACCTGATCCACCCCAAGCCGCTCTGGCGCGACCACGGGCTGTCCGGCTGGTCGGTCAGCTCCGACGGGCCGCTGCTGTCCACCGTGGACGACTCGCCCCCCGGCGAGGGCGTCGGCATCCTGACCGGCTTCGTCACCGGCAGCGAGGCCAAGACCTTCGCGGCCCTGCCCGCCGAGGAGCAGCGCAGCGCCGTCCTGGCCCAGGCCCGGCGGCTCTTCCCGCAGCTGCCCGAGCCGATCGGCTACCACGTCACCGACTGGGTCAACGAGGAGTACAGCCGCGGCTGCTACGCCGCGCTGTTCGGGCCGGGCGACTGGCTCGCCCAGGGCCCGCAGCTGACCGAGCCGTTCGGCCGGGTGCACTGGGCCGGCACGGAGACCAGCACCGAGTTCTTCGGCCTGATGGAGGGCGCGATCCGCTCGGGCCTGCGGGCGGCGGAGGAGATCGCTCCGGCCGGCTGACCGGCCCCGAGCGACTGATATATCGTCACATCGCTGTGGTGGGTGCCGGTACCGATCGCGGTACCGGCACCCACCCGCGCCCAGGACCCGACAGCCCCAGGAGCCCACCCATGACCAGTGATTCGGCGGCGTCGGAGGCGGAGGCCACCGCCCGGCGCTGCGCGGAGGCCATGTACGCCGACGACCGGACCTGCCAGTCGCTCGGCATCACCATCGACCAGGTCGGCCCCGGCCGCGCCACCGCGCACCTCAAGCTCGCCGACACCATGGTGAACGGCCACGGCACGGCGCACGGCGGGTACCTGTTCCTGCTCGCCGACGCGGCCTTCGCCTACGCCTGCAACACCCATGACGTCGCCACCGTGGCCCAGGCGGCCCAGGTGACCTTCCTGCGCCCGGCCTCGGCCGGGGACGAGCTGGCCGCCGAGGCGGTGGAGCGCTCCCGGTTCGGCCGCAGCGGGATCTACGACGTCACGGTGCGCCGGGCGGACGGCAAGGTGATCGCCGAGTTCCGCGGCCAGAGCCAGTCGCTGCCGGGGCAGCGCGTCACGTCGTCCGGCCCGCAGTCGAAGGACAGGTGATCCCCATCGACACCGCACCCGACACCACCGCGGCCGACACCACCGCACCCGACATCCGGCCCTGGGACCGGCGGGCGCTCCGGATCACCGAGGAGATCGTCGACCGGGTCGAGGCCACCGACCTCGACCGGCCGACCCCCTGCTCGGAGTGGACGCTGCACAAGCTGCTGGCCCACATGATCGGCCAGAACCACGGCTTCGCCGCCGCCGCCGAAGGCGTGCGGACCGAGCGCGCCGACTGGGCGGACCGCGAGTTCGGCGACGACTGGGCCGGTGCCTTCCGGGACTCCTCGGCCCGGGTCGCCCGGGCCTTCGCCCGCGAGGGCGTGCTGGACACCGAGTTCTGGCTGCCCGAGGTGCGCGGCGGACAGATGTTCCCGGCCCGTACGGCGATCGGCTTCCACTTCGTCGACTACGTGGTGCACGGCTGGGACGTGGCCGCCGCGATCGGGGTGCCCGCCGCGTACGAGGCGGAACTGCTCGACGCGGTGCTCCCGTACGTCGAGGAGGTGCCGGACGGGAGCAACCGGCTCCAGCCCGGGTCCTCCTTCCGGCCGGGGCTGGCCACCGGCAGCACCGACCGGCTGGACCGGATCCTGGCGATGCTCGGACGCTCGCCCCGCTGGCCGGCCGAAGCGGGCGAACCGGCCGATGCGGCCGCACCGCTGTCCGGCTCCGCGGGGCCGGGGGAGCCGGGCGCCGGGGCGTGACCCGCGCGCGCAACCTCCCCCTGCTGCTGGCCGCGACCTTCGCCGTCTTCTCCGACTACGCGCCGCTGCTCTCGGTGGTGCCGCTCTGGTCCGCGACCGGGGGCTCCTCGGGCGTCGGCGCCGGGGCGGCCACCGGGGTGACCATGGGCGCGGGCATCCTGGTGCAGCTGTGCATGGGCCGGCTGGTCCCGGCGCTCGGCCTGCGCCGGCTGCTGGTGACCGGCTCCCTGCTGCTCAGCCTGCCGACGGCGGCCTACCTGCTGTCGCCCGCGCTGGGGTGGGTGCTGGCCGTCTCGGCCGTCCGGGGCGCGGGGTTCGGCATGGCCGCCGTGGCGGGCAGCGCGCTGGCCGCCGAACTGGCCCCGCCGGGCCGGCGGGCCGCGGTGGTCGGCTGGTACGGGGCCGCCGCGGGGCTCCCGCAGGTGGTCTGCCTGCCGCTGGGGGTGTGGTGCGCGCAGACCTTCGGCTTTCCGGTGGTGTTCCTGGGGGCGACGGTGCTGGGCGGGCTCGCGGTACCGCTCGCGTGGGCGCTGGTGGTGCCGGCCGCGGTGCCGGCCGCGGCGCCTGCCGATGGGCCTGCTCCGGTGGAGCCGTCCGGGGTGGAGCCCGCCGCGGTGGCGGCGTCCGGGCCGGCGCCGACGGCTCCACCGCACCCGCCGGCCGGCGGATTCGCCCCGCTGGTCGGCCTGTTGGCGCTGCTGGCCGCGAGTGCGGCCGCGGTGGGCGGCGTCACCTCGTTCGTGGCCTTCGCGCTGCCGGCCCCGGGAGCGGCGGCGGTGGTGCTGTTCGCGCTGTCCGCCGCGATGATCCTGGGCCGGCTGGCGGCGGGCGGGCTCGCCGACCGGTTCGGTGAGGGCCGCACGCTGGTCCCGGCGGTGATCGCCGCGGCCCTCGGCACGGGCGGCATCGCCGCGGCGGTGCTGCTCACCGCTGCGGCGACGGTCCCGGCGGCCCTGGCGGCCGCGGTCTGCGGGGCGGGGTTCGGGGCGTTGCAGAACGAGACCCTGGTGCTGGTGTTCGCCCGGACCGGACCGGCCCGTCGCGGCATGGCCAGCACCGCTTGGAACATGGCGTACGACGTGGGCACCGGGGCCGGCTCCCTGCTGGTCGGTGTCGCCTCCCGGCTGGTCGGGGTGGGTGGGGCCTTCCTGCTGTCGGCCGTCGCGGTGGCCGCGGTGCTGCCCGCGGCGTGGGCGCGGCCCGGGCGGCCCCGGTCGGGTCGGGTGCCGCTGGGGGAGTCGCGGCCCGGCTCCTCGCAGCCCGGCTCCTCGCAGCCCGGCTCCTCGCAGCCCGGCCCCGCGCGGCCCGGCCCCTCGCAGCCCGGTCAGGCCGACGCGGGGACCGGGACCCGTCGGCGGACCTGACCGGGAACGGTGGCGTCCGCCAGTCGGGCCGCGCAGTCCGCGATCGCCCGGATCCGGGCGTTCTCCTCGGCGGTGCGCCAGATCAGCGCCACCGGCGCCGGTGGCAGGTCGTGGATCGCGACGAACGCCACGTCCGGCTGGGCGTAGTAGCGGGCCACCGACTCCGCCAGCGGCGCGACCCCCTTCCCGGCGGCCACCAGGGACAGGATCTCCTGGCAGGTCTGCACCTCCTGCCCCCGGCGCAGCACGTGCCCGGCGGGCGTCGCCACCGGCAGGTGGAAGTCCCGCCAGTAGTCGGGCGCGGTGTTCGCCAGGGCGAACACCGTCTCGCGCGCGATCTCCTCGATCGAGATCGACTGCCGCCCGGCGACCGGGTGGTCCAGGGCGACCGCCAGCATCCGCGACTCCAGGCCGATCACCGGCCCGACCGTGATGTCCGGCTCCTCGATCGGCAGCCGCACCACCAGGGCGTCCACCTCGCCCCGGCGCAGCGGGCCGAGCAGGTCGCTGCAGGCCACCTCGTGCAGGGTGATGTCGCACTCCGGCGCGTACGCCTGCCCGGCGCGTATCAGGCCCGCCGCGTACGATCCGCCGGCCGCGCCGGTGAAGCCCAGCCGCAGCTGTCCGTCGACGCCGCAGGCCTGGGCCACCGTCTCGGAGTACGCGGCGGTCATCTCCTGGTAGAGCGGCTTCAACCGGTCGACCAGGCCCACCCCCAGCTTGGTCAGCCTGACCTGACGGCTGGTCCGCTCGAACAGCTGGCCGCCGATGCGCTGCTCCACGTCCCGCAGCGTCTGGCTGACCCTGGACTGCGACACGCGCAGTCTCTTGGCGGCCTGCCCGAAGTGCAGTTCCTCCCCGAGTGTCAACAGTGTCCGTACCTCGCGCAGATCCAGCACCGGAACCGCCCCCTCCCGAATAGACATGTCTGCCTCAACAGATCGCACGGTCCTTACAATGCCGCATGACCAGCCGCCTGTTCGGGTAATCCCCAGTCTCCCGGACCCGGAAGCGTCGGTTCACGCAGTGGCCGGATTCGTGCGGTGGCGGCCGACTTCCGGCCCGGCGGCCCCCGACCCGACGGCCCGGGCGCGTCCATTCCTGACGGTTCCGATACTCGATGAGGTGTTGACGCGACTAAGGACGCTGATACTCTGTCGATCACGCAGACAGCTCAGGGGTGCATGCCGACTACGGGGAACGGGTCGGCGGGGGCCGGGGCTGGTCCGGGTGACGGTGCATCAGGCCACTTGAGGGAGTGGTCCGTTGTGCCGTGCCCGGTCGCCTGCGGTCCGACTGTCCGGGGTTCACGGGGGTGCATCGATGCAGGGCATGGCTGGGCGCGAAGCGGACGGTCTCCCACCCCGGGCGGTCGCGGTGGTCGGGATCGGCTGCCGCTTCCCGCAGGCGGACGGGCCGGAGGCGTTCTGGCGGCTGCTGCGCGCCGGCGGGGACGCGGTCACCGGGCGCCCCGGCGACCGGGGGCCGGCCCGCGGCGGCTTCCTCGACCGGGTGGACGGCTTCGACCCGGAGTTCTTCGGCATCTCCCGCCGGGAGGCCGTCGCGATGGACCCGCAGCAGCGGTTGGCGCTCGAACTGGCCTGGGAGGCCCTGGAGGACGCCAGGACCGGACCGGCCGGGCTCGCCGGCAGCCGGACCGGCGTGTTCCTCGGCGTGATCGCCGACGACTACGCCGCGCTGCTGCACGGCCTCGGCCCCGAGGCGGTCACCGGGCACACCCTGACCGGACTGCAACGCGGGGTGACCGCCAACCGGATCTCCTACGCGCTGGGCCTGCACGGGCCGAGCCTGGTGGTCGACACCGGGCAGTCCTCCTCGCTGACCGCCGTGCACCTGGCCTGCGCCAGCCTGCGCAGCGGTGAGTCCGAACTCGCGCTGGCCGGCGGGGTGAGCCTGATCCTGGCGCCGCAGAGCACCCTGGCCCTGGAGCGCGCCGGGACGCTCTCGCCCGCCGGGCGCTGCCACACCTTCGACGCCCGCGCCGACGGCTACGTCCGCGGCGAGGGCGGCGGGATCGTCGTCCTCAAACCGCTGGAGGCCGCCGTCCGGGACGGCGACCGGATCCACGCCGTCATCCGCGGCAGCGCCCTGAACAACGACGGGGCCACCGAGACGCTGCCCACCCCCGGCCGGGCCTCGCAGCGGCGGGTGCTGCTCGCGGCCTGCGCCGACGCGGGCGTCGAGCCGGGCGAGGTCCAGTACGTCGAACTGCACGGCTCGGGCACCCGGGCCGGGGACCCGGTCGAGGCCGCCGCGCTCGGCGCGGCGCTGGGCACCGCCCGGGCGGCGGGCGACCCGCTGCTGGTCGGCTCGGTCAAGACCAACATCGGCCACCTGGAGGGCGCGGCCGGGATCGCCGGGCTCATCAAGGCCGTGCTGTGCGTCGGCGCGCGCGAACTCGTGCCCAGCCTGAACCACACCGGGCCCGGCGGGCGGATCCCGCTGGACGACCTCAACCTGGCGGTCAACACCGGGCTCCGGGACTGGCCGGCGCCCGAGCGGCCGCTGCTCGCCGGGGTCAGCTCCTTCGGCATCGGCGGCACCAACTGCCACGTGCTGCTGGCCGACTGGCGCGCGGGCGAGCCCGCGCCGGCGGGCGGCGGGGGCGCGGCCGGGGCGCTGCCCTGGGTGCTCTCGGGGCGGGACGAACCCGCGCTGCGGGACCAGGCGGAGCGGCTTCGGGCCCGGGTGACGGAGCGTCCGGAGCTCGGACCGGCCGCGGTGGGCCGCTCGCTGGCCCTCACCCGCAGCACCTTCGAACAGCGCTGCGTCGTCGTCGCGGACGACCGGGACGCCTTCCTCGCCGCCCTGGCGGCACGGGCGGCCGGGCAGCCGTCGGCGGCCGTGGTCGAGGGCCGGCACGACGGGCCGCCGGTCCGTCCGGTCTTCGTCTTCCCCGGCCAGGGCTCGCAGTGGGCCGGCATGGCGGCGGAACTGCTCGACGGATCGCCGGTCTTCGCCGAACGGATCGACGCCTGCGCGCACGCCCTCCGCCCGTACGTGGACTGGTCGTTGACGGACGTGCTGCGCGGCGCCGAGGGAGCGCCGGCCCTGGCGGGCGACGAGGTGATCCAGCCCGCACTGTGGGCGGTGATGGTGTCGCTGGCCGCGCTGTGGCGCTCGGCCGGGGTGGAGCCCGCCGCCGTGGTGGCCCACTCCCAGGGCGAGATCGCCGCCGCCACCGCCGTGGGCGCGCTGTCGCTGGCGGACGGCGCGCGGATCGTCGCGCTGCGCAGCCGGGCGCTGAACCGGATCGCCGGCCGGGGCGGCCTGCTGTCCGTCGAACTGCCCTCCGGGGAGGTCGGGTCGGACCTCGCGGCGGTGCACCCGGCGCTGTCGGTCGCGGCCGTCAACGGCCCCGCGCACACCGTGGTGGCCGGCCCGGCCGACGCGCTCGACGCGCTGGCCGCCCACTACGGGCCGCGGGTGCGCACCCGCCGGGTGCCGATCGACTACGCCTCGCACAGCGCGGCCGTCGAGGTCCTGCGGGAGGAGCTGCTCGCCGCCTTCGCCGGGGTCGCCCCGCGCGCCGTCGACGTGCCGTTCCACTCCACCGTCACGGCGGCGCCCGTGGACACCGCGGAGCTGGACGCCCACTACTGGTACCGCAACCTGCGCGAGCCGGTGCGCTTCGGGCCGGCCGTCGAGCGGCTGCTGGACGCGGGCCACACCGCCTTCCTGGAGATCAGCCCGCACCCGGTGCTGGCGCTGGGCCTCCGGCAGGCGGTCGACGCGCGCGGCGGCGCGGGCGCGGTGCTCGGCACGCTCCGGCGCGGGCGCGGGGACCGCCGCCGCTTCCTCACGGCGGCGGCCGAGGCCTTCGTCCGGGGCGTCGCGGTGGACTGGGCGGCGCTGCTGCCCGGCACGGCGCCGCTGGTCGACCTGCCGACGTACCCGTTCCAGCGGCGCTCCTGCTGGCCGGCGGGGCTGCCGGGGGCGACGCCGGAGGAGAGCGGGGGCACGGCGGACGCGCCCGTAGCGCAGGCGCCCGTCACGCCGGAGGACCCCGTCGCACCGCAGGCCCCCGCCGTGGACCAGCGGGCGCTGCTGGAGCTGGTCCGGAGCCACACCGCCGTGGTGCTGGACGCCGGTTCGGCCGCCGAGGTCCGGCCCGGCCGGACCTTCCGGGAACTGGGCCTGGACTCCGCCATGGCGCTCGAACTGCGCGACCGGCTGTCGGCCGCGACGGGCCTGGCACTGGAGAGCACCGTCCTGTACGACCACCCCAGCCCGGCCGCCCTGGCCGGCGCGATCGGGGCGCTCCGGGCCGGCCCGGAGCCGGTGGCGCAGCCCCCGTCGCCGGACGTGACCGCTGCGCCGGGGACCGACGCGGCGCCGGAGCCGGACGTGGACGACCCGGTGGTCATCGTCGGCATGGCCTGCCGCTACCCCGGCGGGGTGCGCTCGCCGGAGGACCTGTGGCGCCTGGTCGACACCGGGACGGACGCCACCGGGGACTTCCCGGACGACCGCGGCTGGGACCTGGCCGCGCTCTTCCACCCGGACCAGGACCGGACCGGGACCTCGTACGTCCGCCGGGGCGGCTTCGTCCGGGAGGCGCCGGACTTCGACGCGGAGTTCTTCGGGATCAGCCCCCGCGAGGCCCTCGCCATGGACCCGCAGCAGCGGCTCCTGCTGGAGGTCGCCTGGGAGGCCCTGGAGCGCGCCGGGATCGACCCGACGGCGCTGGCGGGCAGCCGGACCGGCGTGTTCGCCGGTGCGATGCACGCCGACTACGGGCCCGGCATGGAGACGGCCGGCCCCGGCGTCGCCGGGCACCTGCTGACCGGCACCAGCGTGAGCGTGGTCTCCGGCCGGATCGCCTACCTGCTCGGCCTGAACGGCCCCGCGCTGACCGTCGACACCGCCTGCTCGGCCTCGCTGGTGGCGCTGCACCAGGCGGTGCGCTCGGTGCGCTCCGGGGAGTGCACGCTCGCCCTGGCCGGCGGCGTCACCGTGATGGCCACCCCCGGCATGTTCGTCGAGCTCTCCCGCCAGCGGGTGCTGGCCGCCGACGGCCGCTGCAAGGCGTTCTCCGCGCAGGCGGACGGCACCGGCTGGGGCGAGGGCGCCGGGATGGTGGTGGTCGAGCGGCTCTCCGCCGCCCGCCGCCACGGCCACCCGGTGCTGGCGGTCGTCGCGGGCAGCGCCGTCAACTCCGACGGCGCCTCCAACGGGCTGTCCGCGCCGAACGGCCTCGCCCAGCAGCGCGTCATCGAGGACGCCCTCGCCGACGCCGGACTCACCCCGCGCCAGGTCGACGCCGTCGAGGCGCACGGCACCGGCACCGCGCTGGGCGACCCGATCGAGGCGAACGCCCTGCTCGCCACCTACGGGCAGGACCGGGACGGGCGGCGGCCGCTGTGGCTGGGCTCGCTCAAGTCCAACATCGGGCACGCCCAGGCGGCGGCCGGCGTCGGCGGCGTGATCAAGATGGTGCAGGCGATCCGGCACGCCACCCTGCCCGCGACCCTGCACGTCGACCGGCCGTCCCCGCACGTGGACTGGACGGCCGGAGCGGTGGCCCTGCTCGACCGGGCCCGGCCCTGGCCGCGGACCGGCGGGCCCCGGCGCGGCGGCGTCTCCTCCTTCGGGATCAGCGGCACCAACGCGCACGTCATCCTGACCGAGCCGCCCGTCGTCGCGGCCGGAACCGAGGCCGGGACCGAGGCCGGGACCGAGGCCGGGACCGACGCCGGAACCGCGGAGCAGCCGCAGCGCCCGCCGGTGGTGCCGGTGGTGCTGTCCGCCCGCACCCCCGAGGCGCTGCGCGAGCAGGCCCGGCGGCTGGCCGCCGCCCCGCTCGACCCGACCGCGGCCGCACCGGCCCTGACCGCCCGTACGGCCTTCGACGAGCGCGCCGTGGTGATCGCCGCCGACCGCGCCGAGGCCGACCGGGCGCTGGACGCCCTGGCCCGCGGCGAGGAGAACCGCGCCGTCGTCACCGGCCGGGCCGGCGAGCCCGGGCGGACCGTCCTGGTCTTCCCCGGCCAGGGCGGCCAGTGGCAGGGGATGGCGGCGGCGCTCGCCGCCGAGAGCCCGGTCTTCGCGGCCCGGCTGGCCGAGTGCGAGCGGGCGCTCGCGCCGTACGTGGACTGGTCGTTGGCGGACGTCCTGGCCGGGGCGCCGCTGCTGGACCGGATCGACGTCGTGCAGCCCGCGCTGTGGGCCGTGATGGTGTCGCTGGCCGAACTGTGGCGCGCCGCCGGGGTCGTCCCGGACGCCGTGGTCGGCCACTCCCAGGGCGAGATCGCCGCCGCCGTGGTGGCCGGGGCGCTCTCGCTGGAGGACGGCGCCCGCGCCATCGCGCTGCGCAGCAGCGTGGCGATCGAGCTGATGGGCAAGGGCGCGATGGCCGTCGTCCCGCTGCCCGCCGCGCGGGTGCGGGAACGGCTCGTCGAGCCGCTGGCCGTCGCCGCGGTCAACGGCCCCGGCAGTACGGCCGTGGCCGGGCCGCCGGCGGCGATCGCCGCACTGGTCGACGGCTACCGGGCCGAGGGCGTCGAGGCCCGGGTGATCCCGGCGGCCTTCGCCTCGCACTGCCCGGCGGTCGAACCGATCCGGGAACGGATCCTGGCCGGGCTGGCGCCGCTGACCCCGCGCGGTGGCGGCACGGCGCTGATGTCCTCGGTCACCGCCGACTGGCAGGACGGCGCCGGGCTCGACGCCTCCTACTGGTACGCCAACCTGCGGCACACCGTGCGCTTCCAGGAGGCCGTCGAGGCGCTGATCGCCGCCGGCCACACCACCTTCGTCGAGGTCGGCCCGCACCCGGTGCTGGTCGCCAGCATCGGCCGGATCCTGGAGGAGGCCGGGGTCGAGGGGACGGTGACGGGCTCGCTGCGCCGCGAGGACGGCGGACTGCGCCGCTTCCTCACCTCCGCCGCCGAGGCCCACGTCCGGGGCCTGCCGATCGCCTGGGACCGGCTCACCGGCACCGGTACCGGCACCGCCGCCGACCGCTCCGAGCTGCCCACCTACCCCTTCCAGGGGCGCCGCTACTGGCTCGCCGCCACCGCCGGACCGACCGGCACCGCCGGCCTCGGCCAGGCCCCGGCCGACCACCCGCTGCTCGGCGCGGCCGTCGAACTCGGCGACGGCGAAACGGTGTTCACCGGACGGCTGGCGACCCGCAGCCACCCATGGCTGGCCGACCACGCCCTCGCCGGTGCGGTCGTGCTGCCCGGCAGCGCCTTCCTGGACCTGGCCCTGCACGCGGGTGCCCGGTCCGGGGTGGCCCGGATCGAGGAACTGACCGTCACCGCACCGCTGGTGCTGCCCGTGGACGGCGCCGTCGACCTGCGGGTCCGGATCACCGGCGAGAACGGCGCCGGGCTGCGGACCTGCCGGATCTCCGGCCGGGCGACCGGCGGGGAGTGGACCGAGCACGCCACCGGCACCCTCGGGGCCGCTGGAGCCGTACCGTTCGGGGAGGCCGGGGAGGCCGGGGAGTGGCCGCCGACCGGCGCCGTGCCGGTGCCGCCGGAGCGCGCGTACCAGGACCTCGCCCTGCACGGCCACGCGTACGGGCCGGTGTTCCAGGGACTGCGGGCCGCCTGGCGGCGCGACGGCGAACGGTTCGCCGAGGCCGTCCTGCCCGAGCCGGCCGCCGGGGCCGCCGGGGCCCACCGCCTGCACCCCGCCCTGCTCGACGCAGCCCTGCACGGGATGATCGCCGACGCGCTGGGGCAGCACGGGCGGCGCACCCAGCCGCTGCGCTGGCGCGGCGTGTCGCTGACCGGCGGCGCCGGACCGACGGCCCTGCGGGTGCACGCGGTGCCCGCCGCGGGCGGAGGCCTCCGGCTGACCCTGCGGGACGCCTCGGGGGCGGCGGTGGGGCTGGTCGAGTCGGTCGAGCTGTGCCCGGTCGCGGAGACCGGCGGCTCGGTCGATCCCGAAGCCGCCGCGCGGGACTCGCTGTTCGCGCTCGACTGGGAGCAACTGGGATCTACAGAACGTGATCTGACGAACCGTCAGGCAATCGTTCCGTGGGGCGCCCTTGACCTGGAGGCGCTGTGCACGGCGGCCGGGCCGCCCGCACACGTCCTGGTGGACTGTCCGGCGGGCGCGGACGGGACCGATCCGGCGACGGCGGCCCGTACCGTGACCCGTCGGACGCGCGACCTGCTCGGCCGCTGGCTGGCCGAGGAGCGGCTCGCCGGGGCCCGGCTGGTGCTGGTGACCCGCGGGGCGGTCGCCGTCCGAGGCGGCGAGACCGTCCGGGACCTCGCCCAGGCGGCGGCCTGGGGGCTGGTGCGGACGGCCCAGGTCGAGCACCCGGGCCGGTTCGTCCTGGTCGACCTCGGGCCGGAGACGGCCGGGGTCCCGGCCGAGGCGCTGACGCCGGAGGAGCACCAGCTGGCCGTCCGGGACGGAGACGTCCTGGTGCCCCGGCTGCGATCCGCGGCGGGGGAGCGCGCGTTGACGGTCCCGAAGGACGCGGTGGACTGGCGGCTGGACCTCTCCGGGCCCGGCACCCTCGACGCCCTGGAGCTGCGCCCCTGCCCCGAGGCCGCCGCCGCCCCGGGCCCCGGCCTGGTCCGGATCGCGGTCCGCGCCGCCGGGCTCACCTTCCACGACGTCCTGGGCGCGCTGGACCTGCACGCCGGGGACCCGGGCCCGCTCGGTCTGGAGGGCGCGGGCGTGGTCACCGCGACCGGCCCCGGGGTCACCGGGCTGACCGTCGGCGACCGGGTGATGGGCCTGTTCCCCGCCGCCCTCGGCACCGTCGCCCACGCCGACCACCGCACCCTGGTGCGGATCCCCGAGGGCTGGTCCTTCACCCGGGCCGCCGCCGTGCCGGTCGCCCACCTGGCCGCCCTGCACGCCCTGGTCGAACTGGGCGGGGTGCGCGCGGGCGACGCCGTGCTGATCCACGCCGGGGCGGGCGGTGTCGGCACGGCCGCCGTCCAACTCGCCCGGCACCTGGGCGCGGAGGTCTTCGCGACCGCCGCCCCCGCCAAGTGGCCCGCCCTGCGCGCCCTCGGGCTGGACGACGCCCACCTGGCCTCCTCCCGTGAGCCCGGCTTCGGCGCCCGCTTCGCCGAACTCCCCTCCGGCGCCCGGGGGATGGCGTTCGTCCTGAACTCGCTGACCGGTGCGGCCGTCGACGAGTCCCTGCGGTCGCTGCGCCCCGGCGGCCTGCTGGTCGAACTCGGCCGGGCCGACCGGCGCGACCCCGCCGAGGTGGCCGCCGCCCACCCCGGGGCCCGCTACCGGGCGATGAACCTGCTGGAGCTGCCGCCCGAGCACCTCGGCCGGCTGCTGCGCCGGGTGGTCGAGCTGTTCGCCGAGGGCGCGTTCGGCCGGGCGCCGGTGACCGACCTGGACGTGCGGCGCGCACCCGAGGCCTTCGGGCTGCTGAGCCGGGGCGGGCACGTCGGCAAGGTCGTGCTGACCGTGCCGCCGGTCCTCGACCCGGACGGGACCGTCCTGATCACCGGCGGCACGGGCGCCATCGGCCGGGCCCTCGCCCGGCACCTGGTCACCGCCCACGGTGCCCGACGGCTGCTGCTGGCCGGACGGCGCGGCGCGGACGCGCCCGGCGCGGCCGAACTCGCCGCCGAACTGGCGGAGTCGGGCGCCGAGGTGCGGTTCGCCGCGGTCGACGTCGCCGACCGGGCCGCGGTGGCCGCGATGATCGCCGCCGTCCCCGAGCGGCACCCGCTGACCGCCGTGGTCCACGCCGCGGGCGTGGTGGACGACGCGCCGATCACCTCGCTCACCCCCGACCGGATCGACCGGGTGATGCGGACCAAGGCCGACGGCGCCTGGCACCTGCACGAGTTGACCGTCGGCCACCCGCTCACCGCCTTCGTGCTGATCTCCTCCGTGATGGCGACGCTCGGCGGCGCCGGGCAGGGCGGCTACACCGCCGCCAACGCCTTCCTGGACGCGCTCGCCCGGCACCGCCGCACCCAGGGCCTGCCCGGGCTCGCCCTCGGCTGGGGCCTGTGGGACGACCCGGACGGCATGCTCGGCGGGCTCGGCGCCGCCGACCGCGCCCGCTTCGCCCGGGCCGGACTGGTCGCGATGGCGCCCGAGCTCGGCCTCGCCCTGCTGGACGCGGCCCTGCTCTCCCCGCACGCCGCCCTGCTGCCCGCCCGGCTGGACCGCGCGGCGCTGCGCGAGCTCGGCGGCGACCTGCCGCCGGTGCTGCGCTCCGTCCTGGCCGCCGCCGGGCCGCAGCGGCCCGGGAACGCCCCCGGGCGGCGCGACCGGCCGCTGCGGGAGGAGCTGGCCGGGCTGGGCGCCGAGGAACGCGCGGAGCTGCTCGCCGAGTTGATCCGCACCCAGACGGCCGCCGTCCTGGGCTGCCGGCCCGAGGCCGTCCCGGCCGACCGGCCGTTCGGCGAGCTCGGCTTCGACTCGCTCACCTCGGTCGAGTTCCGCAACCGGCTCGGCGCGGCGACGGAGGTCAAGCTGCCCGTCACCCTGCTGTTCGAGGCGCCGACGCTGCCGGAGCTGGTCGCGGTGCTGGACGCCGCGCTCGCACCGGCCGAGGCCGCCGAACCGGAACCCGTGACGGCGCCGGCGGAACCGCAGGTGGCGGCGGAGCCGGCCGACCCGGCGGAGGACGTGGCGGCGCTGATCGAGGCCGCCACCGCCGAGGAGCTGTTCGCCTTCATCGACGCCCAGCTGACCTGACACCGCCCCCACCCCCCACCGGCCACCCCCACCCTCCCCGCAAGGACCGATCCGTCATGGCATCAGCAGCAGTGACACCGGCAGCCGACGAGAAGCTGCTCGGCTACCTCAAGCGCCTCACCGTCGACCTGCACCAGGCCCGCGAGCGCCTGCGCGAACTGGAGGAGGGGCCGCAGGAGCCGATCGCGATCGTCGGCATGGCCTGCCGCTACCCGGGCGGCATCGACTCGCCCGAGGCCCTGTGGCGGCTGCTGGCCTCCGAGGGGGAGACCGTCGGCGCGTTCCCCCGCGACCGCGGCTGGGCGGAGGGCCTGCACGACCCCGCCGGCGGGGGCCCGAGCCTGACCGGCTCCGGCGGCTTCCTGCCCGACGCGGCCGACTTCGACGCGGCCTTCTTCGGCATCAGCCCGCGCGAGGCGCTCGCCATGGACCCGCAGCAGCGGCTGCTGCTGGAGACCGCCTGGCGGGCCTTCGAGGACGCCGGGATCGACCCGGAGTCGGTGCGCGACAGCGAGACCGGGGTGTTCACCGGGCTGTCCTGCCTGGACTACGGGCAGGGGCGCGGCGAGGTGCCCGAGGAGGCGGAGGGCTTCCTGACCACCGGCTCGGTGGGCGGCGCCGCCGCCGGCCGGATCTCGTACACGCTGGGCCTGCGCGGCCCCTCGCTGACCGTGGAGACGGCCTGTTCGTCCTCCCTGGTGGCGCTGCACCTGGCCGTGCAGTCGCTGCGCCGCGGCGAGTGCGCGATGGCGCTGGCGGGCGGCGCGACGGTGATGGCCACCCCGCAGCTGTTCACCGAGTTCACCCGGATGCAGGGGCTGTCACCGGACGGCCGATGTCGCCCGTTCTCCGCGCAGGCCGCGGGCAGCGGGCTCGCCGAGGGCGTGGGCGTGCTGCTGGTGGAGCGGCTGTCGGACGCCCGGCGGCTTGGCCACCCCGTGCTGGCCGTGGTGCGCGGCAGCGCGGTGAACCAGGACGGCGCCAGCAACGGCTTCACCGCGCCCAGCGGCTCGGCCCAACAGCGGGTCGTCCGGCAGGCGTTGGCCGACGCCCGGCTCTCGCCCGGCGACGTCCAGGTGGTGGAGGCGAGCAGCACCGGCACCCCGCTCGGCGACCCGATCGAGGCCCGCGCCCTGCTGGCCGCCTACGGGCGCGACCGCGACCCCGGGCAGCCGCTGCGGCTCGGCTCGCTCAAGCCCAACATCGGGCACACCCAGGCGGCGGCGGGCGTCGCCGGGGTGATCAAGACCGTGCTGTCGATGCGGTACGGCCGGCTCCCCGCCACCCTGCACGTCACCGAGCCCACCCCGCACGTCGACTGGTCGGCGGGCGCGGTCGAGCTGGTCGCGGAGGCGAGCGACTGGCCGCCGAGCGCGGGGCCCCGGCGGGCCGGGGTGTCCTCGCAGGGCATCACCGGCACCAACGCCCACGTGATCATCGAGGAGGCCCCGGCGGCCGCCCCCGGCGACGGCGCGGAGGCGGCGCCGGACCGTCCGGAGCTGCTCACCCTGTCGGCGAAGACACCGGCCGCCCTCGCCGAACTCGCCGTCCGCTACGCCGAGTCGCTCGACTCCGGGCTCGCCGACCGGTCGCTCGCGGAGATCTGCCGGACCACCGGCCTCGGGCGGGCGCACTTCCCGCACCGGCTCACCGCCGTCGCCTCCTCCACCGCCGAGCTGCGCGGGCTGCTCGCCCGGACCGGCCCGGACGGGGAACGGCCCGCCGGGGTCCGCCGCGGGGCCCGCACCCCGGAGGGCGGGCGCGGACCGGTGTTCCTGTTCACCGGCGGCCCGGCGGGGCGGTTCGCCGACGCGGCGGCCGAGTTGGCCGCGACCGAGCCGGTCTTCCGCAGCGCCCTGGAGCGGTGCGCCGAGCAGCCCGGCGACCGGCCCTCGGCGTCCGCCGTCCAGTACGCGCTGGCCGAGCTGTGGCGGTCCTGGGGCGTGCAGCCCGCCGCCGTCCTCGGGCACGGCGCCGAGGGCGAGGCGGTGGCCGCCCGCGTCGCGGGCACGGCGAGCCCGGCCGCCACCGGCACCGCCGCCACCGCCGCCGAGGCGGACCGGCGGTTCGCCGAGGGCCTCGCCGCGCTGCTGCGCGAGGGGCACCGCGCCTTCGTGGTGCTCGGCCCCGCCTCCCCGCTCCTCGACCGGGCCCGGGCGGACGCCGGGGACGCCGGGGACGCCGGGTTCCTGCCGTCGCTGCGCGCGGGGGAGGACGCCCGCCGCACCCTGCTGGACGGTCTGGGCGCGCTGTACGTCCGGGGTGCCCGGATCGACTGGGCGCGGGTGCACGGCGAGCCCGTCGGCCCGCCCGTGCCGCTGCCCGGCTACCCGTTCCAGCGCGAGCGCTACTGGCTGTGGAACGGCGCCCCCCGGCCGGAGGGGGCACCGGCACACGGCGGCGGGCCGCTGGTCGCCCAGGTGCGGCTGGTCGGCGCCGACGGCGCGCCGGTGGCCCTGGCCGAGGGCGTACGACTGGAGGCGGTGCCGAGCGCCGCGCGGCCGGAACAGGCCGTAGCGGGGGAGGCCGCACCGGGGCAGGCCGTAGCGGAGCGGGCCGTAGCGGGGGAGGCCGTACCCGGGGACCAGGGCGTCGACGTCGCCGCGCTGGTGGTCGGCATCGTCGGCCGGGCGCGTGGCGCGGCCGTCACCGGCGAGGACCTGCACCGACCGCTGCGCAGCCTGGGCGCCGACTCGCTGATCGCGATGGACATCCGGCAGACCCTCGCCCGGCGGCTCGGCGTCGACCTCCCGCTGCCCGAACTGCTGGACGGCCGGAGCGTCGCCGAACTCGCGCAGCGCGTCCGGGCCTCGTACGGCGCCGCCGCCACCGCCACCGCCCTGGCGGAGCGGCCCGGTGCGGCGCTGGTCGCCGACCCGGCGGCCCGGTACGAGCCGTTCCCGCTCACCGACCTCCAGCAGGCCTACCTGGTCGGCCGGACGGACGCCTTCGAGCTGGGCAACGTCGCCACCTCCTTCCTGGTCGAGCTCGACCTGACCGACACCGACCTCGACCGGCTCGCCGCCGCCCTGCGGCAGCTGATCGACCGCCACGACATGCTCCGCGCGGTGGTCTCCCGGGACGGGTACCAGCGGGTGCTCGCCGAGGTCCCCGCGTACCGGATCGCCACCGCCGACCTGCGGACCCTCGACGGGGCCGAGCGGGCGGAGCGCCTCGCCGCGACCCACCGGGAGCTGCGCGACCGGGTGTTCGACACCGAGGCCTGGCCGCTGTTCGACGTCCGGGCGACCCTGCTGGACGAGCGCACCACCCGGCTGCACCTCACCTTCGACGCGCTGATCGTCGACGGCCGCAGCTCCGGCGTGCTGTTCCGGGAGTGGGCGCAGGCCTACCGCGACGGCGCCCCCGCGACGCCCGCCCCCGGCGTCAGCTACCGCGACTACGTGCTCGCCGCCGCCCGCACGGACGCCGAGCGGCGCGCCGAGTCGCTCGCCTACTGGCAGGCCCGCCTCGCCACCCTGCCGTCCGCGCCCCGGCTGCCGCTGCGCCCCGGGGCGGCACCGCGCCGGCCGGTGTTCACCCACCGCACGGCCCGGATCGAGTCGGCGGCCTGGCAGCGCTTCCGGGCGAACGCCGACGCGGCGGGCGTCTCGCCCTCGGCGGCCCTGTGCGCCGCGTACGCGCAGGTGCTGGGCGCCTGGAGCGAGTCGCCGCGCTTCACGCTCAACCTGCTGGCGTTCCACCGGCGGCCGCTGCACGAGGACGTCGCCCGGGTCCTCGGCAACCTCAGCGCGACCACCCTGCTGGAGGTCGACGCCGCCCCCGCCGAGTCCTTCGCCACCGGCGCCCTGCGGCTCCAGCGCCAGTTGCTGACCGACCTCGACCACGGCTACGTCAGCGGCGTCGAGGTGCTGCGCGAACTCAACCGCACCCGGGCCGGGACGGGCCTGGCGAGCATGCCCGTGGTGTTCACCAGCACCATCGGCTTCTCGGCGCAGGACGCCTCCGGCGAGGGCGGCGGCGCCCTGACGGCGCTGACCGGGCTCGGCCGCTCCGGCCGGCTGGCCTCCAGCTCGGTCCGCACCCCGCAGGTCTGGCTCGACCACCAGGCCCTGGAGGAGGCCGGCGAACTGGTCCTGAACTGGGACGTGGTCGAGGAGGTGTTCCCCGACGGCGTGGTCGACGGCATGTGGGAGGCCTACCGGGAACTGGTCCGGGAGCTGTGCGGCGAGGGGGCGTGGCGCCGACCGGCGGCCGTGCCCGTGCCCGCCGCCGACCTGGCCCTGCGACGGGCCGCCAACGCCACCGACGCCCCCGTCCCGGCCGAGCTGCTGCACGACGGCTTCCTGCGGCAGGCCGCGGCCCGGCCCACCGCCCCCGCCGTCATCACCGCCGACCGGACGCTGAGCTACGGCGAGCTGGACCGCCGCTCCGACCGGATCGCCCGCCGGCTGATCGCGCACGGCGCGGGCCCGGGCGTGCCGGTCGGCATCGTGACGGACAAGGGCTGGGAGCAGGTGGTCGCCGCGCTGGGCGTCCTCAAGGCCGGCGCCGCCTACGTGCCGGTGGACGCCGCGATGCCGGCCCGCCGGCTGCGGATGATCGTCGAGACCGCCGGCATCGGGCTGGTCCTGACCCGCTCGGCGCTCGCGGAGACCCTCGAACTGCCGGACGGCACCCAGCTGTTGAACGTCGACACCGAGCCGGAGGGGGACGGCTCCGGCGAGCCGCTGCCGCCCTCCCCGGCCCGGCCCGAGGACCTCGCGTACGTCATCTTCACCTCGGGCTCCACCGGCGTGCCCAAGGGCGTGATGATCGAGCACACCGGCGCCGTCAACACCCTCCGGGACGTCAACGACCGGTACGGCGTGAGCGCCGAGGACCGCGTCCTCGCCCTGTCCGCGCTCAACTTCGACCTCTCCGTCTACGACGTCTTCGGCCTGCTCGCGGCCGGCGGCGCCCTCGTCCTGCCCGACGAGGCCGCGCGGCGCGAACCGGCCGCCTGGCTGGAGCTGGCCGAACGGCACCGGGTGACGCTCTGGAACAGCGTCCCCGCGCTGATGGAGATGTTCACCGACCACCTGCGGGCCGTCGGCGGCACGCCCCCGCTGCGCCTGGTGCTGCTGAGCGGTGACTGGATCCCCGTCACCCTCCCCGAGAGCGTCGCCGAGCTGCTGCCCGGCGCCCGCGTCCACGCCCTGGGCGGCGCGACCGAGGCGTCCGTCTGGTCGATCCAGCACCCGGTCGAGCGGACGGACCGGGAGCGGGCGAGCATCCCGTACGGCCGGCCGATGCGCAACCAGCGCTTCCACGTGCTGGACGAGGCGCTGCGCCCGCGCCCGGCCCTCGTCCCCGGCGACCTGTACATCGCCGGCACCGGCCTGGCCCGCGGCTACCTCGGCGACGAGGCCAGGACCCGCGCCGCCTTCCCGCACCACCCGGTCACCGGCGAGCGGCTCTACCGCACCGGCGACCTCGGCCGCTACCTGCCGGACGGCGAGATCGAGTTCCTGGGCCGCGCGGACTTCCAGGTGAAGGTCCAGGGGCACCGGATCGAGCTCGGCGAGGTCGAGGCCGCGCTGCTGCGCCGACCGGGCGTCCGGGCGGCCGCCGCGGTGGCCGAGGGCGAGCCGGGCGGGCCCCGGCGGCTGCTCGGGTACGTGGTGGGCGACGCCGCGTCGGCCGAGCTCCCGGAGGAGGAACTGCGGGCGGCGCTCGGCCGGGAACTGCCCGGCTACATGGTGCCCGCCCGGATCGTCCGGCTGGACGAACTACCGCTGACCGACAACGGCAAGGTGGACCGCCGCCGGCTGCCCGCGCCCGAGCGGACGGCCCCGCGCACCGCCGCGACCGTCCCGCCGCGCGACGCGGTCGAACGTCAACTCACCCGAATCTGGGCCGAGTTCTTCCCGAGCGCGGCCACCCGGGAGCTCGGCGTCACCGAGAACTTCTTCGACCTCGGCGGCGACTCGATGCTCGCGGTGCGGATGATGGCCCGGATCCACCGGGACACCGGCCGCTCGCTCCCCGTCGCCACCCTGCTCGCCCGCCCGACCGTCGAGTCGCTCGCCGAGGCGCTGCGCGAACGGCCCGCCGACGAGGGCCGGGCGGCGCTCGTCCCGATCCGGGCCACCGGCAGCCGGCCGCCGCTGTTCCTGATCCACCCGGTCGGCGGCGACGTGCTCTGCTACGCGGGGCTCGCCGCCCTGCTGGACCCGGACCAGCCCGTGCACGCGCTCCAGTACCCCGACCCCGAACCCGCTCCGACCGTGGCCGAGCTGGCCGCCCACTACGCCGACGCGATCACCGAGCGCTTCCCCGACGGCCCGTACCGGCTCGGCGGCTGGTCCATGGGCGGCGTGCTCGCCCTGGAGGCCGCCGCGCTGCTCACCGCCCGCGGCGCCACCGTCGAACTCGTCGCGGCCGTCGACCTGTTGGAGCCGCCCGGCCCGGCCGGGTCGCAGTCCGACGCCGACCTGCTCGCCCGGTTCGCCCGCGACCTCGCCGGGCTGGCCGGACGCGACTGGAACCCCGGCCCGGAGGCCTTCGAACCCACCGGCGAACGCACCCCGACCGAGGAACTGCTCACCCGGGCCCGGCGGGCCGCCGTCCTCCCGGACGACGTCGACCCCGCCACCCTGGACCGGCTCGCCGGCCGCTTCCTGCACCTCAGCCGCGCCCTGGCCGGGCACCGGCCCACCCCGTACCGGGGCCGGGTCCGGCTGCTGCGCGCCATGGACGGCGCCACCACCGGCACCACCCGCCGGTGGCTGGACCTGCTCGGCGACGCGGCCGAGGCCGTCGACCTGCCCGGCGACCACTACACCGTCATGCGCCCGCCGCACCTCCCCGCCCTGGCGGCCGAGCTCGACAAGGTGCTGGGCGACCTGTGACCGACACCCGCCGGCCGGACCGGCCGAGCTTGGAGGACGAGCGGATGACCGTCGTCGAACTGCCGCCCCGGGCCCCCGGATCGGGGCCCACCGCCGGTGACGTACTGGACCGGGTCCGGGCCTTCGCCGCGACCCTGCCGGCCCGCGCGCCGGAGGTGGAGCGGCGGGGGCGGATCCCGGCCGACCTGCTCGACGGCCTCAGGGCCACCGGGCTGCTGCGCGCCGCCCTGCCGCCCGCCCTGGGCGGGGTCGAGCTGACCGCGCCGCAACTCACCCGGGCCGTCGACCTGTTGGCCGAGGGCGACGCCTCGGTCGCCTGGTGCGCCGCCGTCGCGCTCAACGCCTCGCTCGCGGTGGTCTCGCTGCCCGCCGAGGTGTTCGCCGAGCTGTTCCCGGACCCGGACCTGATCACCGCCACGGTGCTGCCGCCGCTCGGCCGGGCCGTCCGGCACGACGGCGGGTACCTGCTGTCCGGCCGGTGGACGTACGCCAGCGGGATCACCCACGCCGACCGGCTGCTGGCCGGGTTCCTGACCCCCGACGGCACCCCGCGGGTCGCCGTCCTCCGCACCGCGGACGTCCGGGTGCTCGACACCTGGCACACCACCGGGCTGCGCGGCACCGGCTCCCACGACGTCGAGGTCGCCGACCTGTTCGTCCCGGACCGGCACACCTTCGCGCCCCCGGCGGCCGGCGCCCCGCAGCCGCTCCACCTGCGCGCCGACAACCTCGCCCTCAAGATGGCCGGCATCCCGCTCGGCATCGCCCGCTCCGCGCTGGCCTGCGCCCGGGAGCTGCTCACCGCCCGCGGCCCCGCCCTGCCCAGGGCCTCCGCCCCGGCCGACCTGGCCCACGCGGAGGCCCTGATCGGCGCCGCCGACGCCTACGTCTACACCACCCTGGACCGGGCCTGGGCCGCCCTGGCCGCGGGCCGAGCCCCGGAGCGCGGCACCGCCGCCCTCGCCCGCCAGTACGCCCACCGCGCCTGCCGGGAGGCCGTCCAGCACCTCTACGACCTGGTCGGCTCCGCGGCCGTCTACACCGAGCGCACCCCGCTCGACCGCTGCCTGCGCGACGTCATCACGGCCGGCCGGCACGTCGCCTCCGCCGAACGCGTCCTCGACGCCGTCGGCGAGCTCCGCCTCGGCGGCGACCCGTCCTCGCCCCACCTCTGACCCGCGGACCGATGGACCGGGCGCCCGCCGCCCGCCCGCGCCCCGCGGGGGGTGGGCGCCCCGCGGCCGGTCAGATCACCGCCCCGCCGTCCCCCCGGCGCGGCACCCGGCGCCCGGGGTGCGCCCGGGGGCGGCGCCGGGCCCC
>NZ_JBHZCY010000005.1:115815-129147 GCF_042786665.1 Kitasatospora sp. NPDC059146
GGGGGGCGCGCGCGCCGCCGGCGCCGCCCCGCCCCCCCCCCCCCGCCCCCGCGCGCAGGGCCGGGCGGGCCGCCGGCCCCGCCGCCCCCCCCGGCGGTGGTTCGGAGCCCGGCGGCGGTTCAGAGCACGGCGAGCCGGTCCACCAGGAGCTGCACCCGGCGCCCGGTGTCCTCCGGGGGCAGGCGCCGGGCCCTGGTCAGGGTGGCCTGTCCGTGCAGGGCGGCCCAGAACACCTCGGTGAACAGGCCCGGGTCCACGCCCTCCCCGGCGACGTCGGCGAGGGTCTCCAGCAGGGCGGCGAAGCCGTCCTTCAACGGTTCGGGAGTGTCCTCCTCGGCGAAGGCCAGGCCGCCGTCGAGCTGGAACAGGGCGTCGTAGACCGCCGGGTTGCGGGCGGCGAAGTCGAGGTAGGTGCGGGCCAGGGCGGTGACCCGGGCGCGCGGGCCGTCCGCGGCGCGGGTCGCGGCCCGCAGTGCCGCGGCCATCTCGGTGACGCCCTCCAGGGCGACGGCACCGATGATCTCCCGCTTGCCGCGGAAGTGGCTGTAGAGGACGGGCTGGCTGTACTCGATGCGCTCGGCGAGCCGGCGGGTGGTGACCGCCTCCCAGCCCTGCTGCTCGGCGAGTTCACGGGCCGTCGCCACGATGAGGCGCTCACGTTCCGCCCGCTCGCGCTGCTTTCGTTCCTGTACCGACATGACTCGATCCTAGCACCGCTAGACATTCAAGCGGCAGCAGGTCTAGCATTGACATGTCAGCTAGCAGCGCTAGATACCAGGGGGAATCATGCTCGCCGCACTCAAGGTCCTCACCACCGTGGAACTCGGCGTGATGGTGGGGGTGGAGTTCGCCGTCGCCGTCGTCCTCAACCGGATCCTCAAGGCGCTCCCCGAGGACGCCGGCCAGCTCGGCCGCGCCCACGGGGGGCGGATGCTCGGCGCCGTGATGCCGTTCTGGTACATCGGCTCGCTCGTCCTGGTCGCGGTCTGGGCCGTCGCCGACCGGCACCACCACGGCACCTGGCTCCTCGTCACCGCCGGCGCGCTGCTGATCGTCAGCGTGCTGATGTCGGTCCTGCTGCTCGTCCCGATCAACAACCGGAGCAAGACCTGGACCCCGGAGAACCGCCCCGCGGACTGGCAGGAGCAGTCGGACCGCTGGGACCGCTACCACTACGCCCGGGTCGCCGTGATCGTCGCCGCCTTCGCCCTGCTGGTCGCCGCCCTCGTCTGAGCCCGCAGGCCCGACTCCGGCACGCCCGACTCCGGCACGCCCGACTTCCGCAAGGAGACCCCGATGTCCCTCAAGACCGTGAACACCGCCCTGACCACCGCGGGCATCCTCTTCGTCCTCTGGTTCGGACTGACCTTCGTGCTGGCCCCCGGGACCATCGCGCCGACCTTCGGCCTGCCGAGCTGGCCCGCCGGCGACGGCGGCGGCTTCCTGGTCCTCAAGGGCGTCCGCGACGTCGCGAACGCCCTGATCCTGGGGGTGCTGCTGCTGACCGGTCAGCGCCGCGCCCTGGCCTGGGTCCTGCTGGCCGGGTCCGTCGTCCCGTTCGGCGACATGGCCACCGTGCTCGCCCACCACGGCTCCGCCGGGGCCGCGTTCGGCGTCCACGGCCCGACGGGGGTGGCGATGGTCGTCATCGGCCTGCTGACCCTGTGGGAGACGCGCCGGCTGTCCGGTGCCCCGACGTCCGCCCCGACGTCCGCCCCGGTTCCCGCCCCGGTCCGCGCCGCGGCCTGAGCGTGGGAGCGCGCGGAGCCCCCGCCCGGGGAAGGTCCCGGGCGGGGGCTCGATGGTGCCGGTGCGTGGGGGCGCTCAGGCCGCGGGGGTGAGCAGGGGGTCGGTGCGGGTGAGGGTGACGCCCATGCGGTGGAAGGCGTCGACGGCGGCGGTGTGGCCCTGGGGGGAGAGGGCGGCGACGGCGTCCTCGACGACGGTGGTGGGGTAGCCGAGGTTGACGGCGGTGCGGACGGTCTCGCCGACGCCGTACTCGGTGGCGATGCCCGCGATGACCAGGTCGGTGGCGCCGAGGCGGTTGAGCCGGTCGGCGAGGTCGGTGCCGGCGAAGGCGTCGATGCCGTACTTGGTGACCACCTCGTTGCCGGGGCGGGCGGCGACCTCGGGGGCGAAGCGGTTGAAGGCGGAGTCGGGGCCGCCGTCGCTGCCGTCCATCCGGGCGTAGCGGACCAGGACGACGGGCCGGCCGGCGGCCTCGAAGGCGGTCTTGAGCCGGGCGGCGGAGCGGACCACCTCGGGGCCGCTGAGCGGGGCGACCGGGCGGCTGACGATCCACTGCTGGAGGTCGACCAGCACCAGGACGGTGCCGGGGGTGAGGGCGGCGGGGGAGTTGGGCATCGGGGTTCCTCGGTGGTCGGTCGTGACGGGTGGCGGCCGGTCGCTCACTCGGCGGCGACCAGCAGGGCGGTCCAGGTGAAGCCGGCACCGGCGCTCAGCAGGATGGCGATCCGGCCGGGTTCGAGCAAGCCGCGGGTGTGCAGGTGGGCCAGGCCGGCGGCGGCGTCGCCCGCGCCCAGGTGGCCGGTGCGGGTGCCCAGGTCGAGCACCTCGACGCCGGTGAGCCCGAGGCGCTCGACGGCCGGGAGGTAGGCGGTCTCCAGGACGGTGCGGCCGAGCCGGGGGAGCAGCAGGTGGCCGAGCCGGGGGTCGTCCGGGGCGAGGCCGGCGTCGGCGAGGGCGCCGCGGACGGCCCGGGCCACGCCCTCGCCCGCGGTGGCGGCGAAGTGCGGGCCGAGGCCGTCGCCGAGGAAGGCCTTCTTGGTGCGCCGGATGTCGAGGGTCTCGCCGTTGGCGCGGGGCGCGGGGGAGAAGGCGTCGTGGCCGCGGTGCATGGACTCCAGGTCGGGGGCGGCGGCGGTGTGCGCGGCGAGCAGCCGGTACGGGCCGCGCTCGCGGTCCAGCACGAGCGCGGTCGCGCCGTCCCCGTAGGCGACCCCGTAGTCGCCCTGCCAGCGGTCGAAGCCGGGGGCGGCGAAGCGGTCGCCGGTGGTGACCAGGGCCCGTTCCAGGGCCGGGTCGGCGGCCAGCCGGACGGCCGCCAGCTCGACCGCGGTGGCCCCGCCGTTGCACATCTGCTGGACGCCGAGCGGCACCGCCCGTACGGCGCCCGCGTGTTGGGCGACGTAGTGGGCGGGGGACCAGAAGTCGTGCCCCTGGTGGTAGATCCAGGCGTGGACGACCAGGCCGACGGACTCGGGCGGGCAGCCGGCCTCGCCGATCGCCTTGGCGGCGGCGAGGACGGCCATCTCGGGGCCCGAGGGGCCGTCGCTGACGGGCAGTTCGAGGTAGCCGTCCTTGGCGGCGTTCTCGGCGGTGACCCGCCCCCCGGCGACCGCCGCTGCCGCGGTGTCCGTGGTCGGGGGGAGCCAGTCGACCACGGCGGCGATCCGGGGCGGTGGGTCGAAGCGCATCGGGGCGGTCCTCAGGGGTAGGGGTCGGCGGGCGGGGCCAACGGGCGGGATCAGCGGGCGGGGTGGTGCAGGGCCTCGTCCAGCAGGGCGGTGACCCGGTGCGCCTCGTGCAGCGGGAGCCGGGCGTGGACGTGCTGGTCGGGGCGGACCAGCACCACGGAGCCGCGGCCGGACCCGCGGCCGGCGGTGCGGCCGGACGACCCGCGGGCGGGGTCGGGCTCGGCCGGTGCGCCGTCGTGCAGGGTGCCGGTGGCGTCCAGCACCCGGACGTCCAGCAGCCCGGGGTGGCGCTTCTCGGCCTGCTCCAGGGCGCGGGCGACCCGCGGCGGCAGGGCGGTTCCGGGCAGTTCGACCAGCAGGGTGTGCTGGAGGTCGGAGACGGCCTCGCGCAGCGACAGCCGGCGGCCGAGCCGGCGGTCCCAGACCTGCCGGTCGGGGGTGAGCGCCCCGGGCACGAAGCGGTGGCCCCAGAGCTTCCAGCTGCGCAGCCTGGTCTCCCGGCCCTCGCCGTAGACGGTGCGCAGGCCGGCCAGCCAGGGGATGTAGTCGAGGTCGAACAGGCCGAACCGGGAGGCGGCCGCGGCGGCCCGGTCGCGGGCGGTGACCTGGGCGGGCTTGCGCAGCAGCCAGGCGCGGGTCTGCAGGTCGGCCTGGCGGACGACGGCGCGGGCGACCTGGGTGCGCTCGGTGTGGTAGCTGTCGAGCAGCGGTGCGCCGGCCTCGCCGCGCCAGACCAGGGCGAGCTTCCAGGCGAGGTTCTGGGCGTCGGTGACACCGGTGTTGAGGCCCTGGCCGCCGGCCGGGCTGTGGATGTGGGCGGCGTCGCCGACCAGGAACACCCGGCCCTCGCGGTAGCGCTCGGCGTGCCGGGCGTGCACCGCGAAGGTGCTGGTCCAGGCCGAGTCGCGGAGGGTGAGGCCGCCCGGGCCGCGCTCGTCCACGACCTGCTGCATCAGCTCCAGGGTGGCGTCCTCGGGGGCGAGGCCGGGCGGGAGCGAGGTGAAGACCCGGGAGCGGCCGCCGGGCAGTCCGATGATCACCAGCACGCCGCGCGAGGAGCAGAAGTAGTGGGCGGCGTCGTGCTTGAGCGGGCCGTCCACGTAGGCGTCGACCAGCATGAAGGTGTTGGGGTAGGTGAGGCCCTCGAAGCTGAGGCCGAGCAGCTCCCGGACGGTGCTGCCGGCCCCGTCGCAGCCGAGGACGTACGCGTACTCGGCGCGCCGCTCGGTGCCGTCGGCGCCGCGCAGCACGGCGACCACGTGGTCGGGGTGCTGCTCCAGCCCGGTGAGCGCGGTGCCGCGTTCGACCTCGCCGCCGAGCCGGGTGACGGCGGCGCCGAGCAGGTCCTCGATCTCGGGCTGGGGGAGGATCACCGGCTGGGCGCGACCGGTCAGGTCGAGCGTGGCGATCGGGCGGCCCTCGGAGTAGTAGTGGAAGGCGTCGACCGGCAGGCTGCGGTCGGCGGTGCCGGCCGGGTCGGCGAGCCGGCGCAGCACCTCCAGGGTGCGCGGCCAGACCAGCAGGGCCTTGGTGAGCGGGGAGGGGGCCGGGGCTCGGTCGACCAGGTGGATGTCGACGCCGCGGCGCAGCAGTTCGGCCGCGGAGGTGAGTCCGACCGGGCCGGCGCCGACGATCAGGACGGGCCGTCTGCCGGTGGGGCGGGGGGCGGTGGGGTCGGCGCTGCTGGTCACGTCTCTTCTCTCGTACGGGTGTCGGGCGGGTGCCGGGCCGGTTGCGGTGCGGGCCCCGTCGTCGTCAGGGGAGGTCGTTCGGGGGCGGGCGGTGCGCCTGGACTACGCGGCGGCGTGCCAGCGCAGCAGGCTGCTGCCGATCGACATGCCGCCGCCGAAGCCGGAGAGCAGCACCAGTTCGCCGTCGCGCAGGGCGCCGGCGCGGTTCGCGGCGTCGAGGGTGATCGGGACGGAGGCGGCGCCGGTGTTGCCGTACTCGGCGACGGTGAGGTGGGTGCGGGCGCGCTCCAGGCCGAGCGAGGGCAGGATCTCGGCCAGCATCTGGCCGTTGGCCTGGTGCGGCACGAAGTGGTCGACCTCGGTGCCGGTGCGGTCGGCCCGGCGGAGCAGCTCCTTGACCGTGAGCGGCAGCCGGTCGGTGACGAACTCGCGGACCTCGCGGCCGTTCATGGCGAACCAGTGGTCGCCCTCGGCCAGGCTCTCGGGCGAGGCCGGTCTACGGCTGCCGCCGGCCGGGACCCGGATGGTGCGGTGGTGCTGGCCGAAGGTCTCCAGCAGGGAGGTCTCGATGCCGTAGCCGGCCGGGACGGGGCCGAGCACGACGGCGCCGGCGCCGTCGCCGAACAGGATCGCGGTGCGGCGGTCGGTGGGGTCGATGATCCGGGAGTAGACGTCGGCGCCGATCACCAGCGCGTGGCCGCCGTCGGCGATCAGGCGGTGGGCGGTGTGCAGGGCGAAGGCGAAGCCGCTGCAGACCGAGTTCAGGTCGAAGGCGGCGGCCTGCTCGGCGCCGATCAGGTCCTGCACGATGGCGGCCGTGGCGGGCTGCGGGTGGTCGGGCGTGGAGGTGGCCACGACGATGTGGTCGAGCTGGCCGGGGCGGATCCCGGCGTCGGCGAGGGCGGCCCGGGCGGCGTGCGCGGCGAGGTCGGAGGTGGCCTCGCCCTCGGCGGCGTAGCGCCGCTCGCTGATGCCGGTCTTGCGGTGGATCCACTCGGCGGTCACGCCGGCCCGGGAGCCGACCAGGGTGTTGTCGACGGCGTTCGCGGGCAGGTGCGACCCGGTGCCGAGGATGCCGATGGACGACGCGTGCTGCTGCGCTGTCTGCATGATCGATACAGTATCAGAGGCCTGACTTAGGTCAATGCCTTGTCCAGTATCGCAATGTTAATGAATGGGTGGACCATAGGCTGTGTCCGAAGCATGAGGCCTCCGGAGCGTGGGGCGTCCGACCCCGGACATGGGAAAGGCCGCCCCCTCGACGCCCCGGGTGGTGATCGGGCGTCCAGGGGGCGGCCTTCCGCCCCGTACTGCGGTGCTGCCGCGGTGCGGCTCAGTCGGTCTTGCGCAGAGCCGCCGCCGAGCGCTCCAGCAGCTCGCGCAGCTGGGCCTGCTCGGTGTCGTCGAAGGCGTCGGTGAGCCGCTTCTCGACCCCGCGGGCCAAGGTGTCGGCCTTCTTCGCCAGTGTGCGGCCGGAGCGGGTGAGCTTGGCCACGAGCACCTTCTGGTGCACGCTCGACGTCTCACGGGTGATGAGGCCCTTGTTCTCCAGATTGGTCAGGATCGTGGTCATGGTCTGCGGCGTGACCATGCACTCCCGGGCCAGCTGCGCCCCGGACATTCCGGAGGACTGCTGGAGCACGAGCAGGGTCACGTACTGCGGAACCGTCAGGTCGACGGTGCGCAGCGCGCGGGTCTTCTCGCCGATCAGCGCCTGCTCGGCCCGCTTGATGGCATGGCCCAGGCGGTCGTGGAAATCGAGCGGAGCTGAGTTCGGCTGGTTGGAGCTGTTTTCGGTCACAGTGATCGCATCCCTGGCTGCCCCCCACGGCGGATTATTCGGACTTTAAGGTACATCAGTGGGCTGATCAGTCGCTACGTACGAACTGATTCGGGCCAACCGGGTCGGCTTCCGGTACGGACACCGCTGCCACGGCGCGCCGCAACAGTGAGCGGAAAACCACCACCTCCTCCGCCAGGAACGAGCTGACCAGCCGTTGTTCGGCCGTGTGCTCGGCCGCCTCGCCCCGGACCGTCAGGGCCCGGCCCTCCTCGGTCAGCCGCGCGGTGAAGACGTGCGAGTGGACCGAGGAGACCTGCCGGCGGACCAGCCCGCGCCCCTCCAGGGAGGCGAGCCGGGTGGCCATGGTCTGCGGCGTGACCAGGCAGTGCCGGGCCAGCTGGGCCCCGGACGCGTCCGGGTGCTCGGCCAGTACCCGGAGGGTCAGGTACTGCGGCACGGTCAGGCCGACCGTGCGCAGCGCCCGACCGCGCGCGGCCATCATGGTCTGCTCGCACTGCTTGAGGAGGTGTCCCAGCCTTCGGGAGGGGACGTCCTGGTCGGGGGGAGCCACGGGGCCTCCTCGGTGGTCGGAACCTGAACTGCTACTCAGAACCTTAATACTTCGTAGAGCCCTGATTGACAACTCGGAAAACGAACTCGTCTGCGGGGCAAGTCAGTAGCGGGTTCCGACCGGAGCCGGGAGGGAGTCCAACGCGGCCAGATCATCGGCGCTCAGCAGGACCTCGGCGGCCGCGGCGTTCTGCTCGATGTGGAGCCGGCGGGTGCTGCCGGGAATCGGCACGACGTGCTCGCCCTGGGCCAGCGTCCAGGCCAGGGCGACCTGGGCGGGGGTGGCGCCGTGGCGGGTGGCGACCTCCTGGATGCCGTCCGAGATCCGCTGGTTCTGCGCCCGCGCCTCCTCCTGGAAGCGCGGCAGCCGGGCCCGGAAGTCGTCCTGGTCCGGCGCGTTCTCGCCGTCGAAGCGGCCGGCCAGGAAGCCCCGGCCGAGCGGGGAGAACGGGACGAAGGCGGCGCCGTTGGCCTTGCACCAGGGCAGCACCTCGGCCAGCGGGTCCCGGCTCCACACCGACAGTTCGGACTGCACGGCGCCGACCGGGGCGATCGCGTGCGCCGCGTCCAGCTGGCCGGCGGAGACCTCGCACAGGCCCAACTGCACGATCTTGCCCGCCTGCTGGAGCTCGGCCAGGGCGCCCCAGCTCTCCACCAGCGGGACCCTCGGGTCGACCCGGTGCAGGTAGTAGACGTCGATCCGGTCGGTGCCCAGTCGGCGCAGCGAGCCCTCCACCGCGGCGCGCAGGTGCTCCGGCCGGCCGTCGGCGGACACCTGCACCGAGCCGAGGTGGGACTCCGGGCCGGCCTTGAGGCCGCCCTTGGTGGCGAGCACGACCTGCTCGCGCAGCCCGCCGCGGAGTGCCTCGCCGAGCAACTCCTCGTTGGTGAAGGGGCCGTAGAGGTCCGCGGTGTCGAGCAGGGTGATGCCGAGGTCGACGGCGTGCCGGATGGCGCCGATCGACTCCTCGGTGCTCTGCAGCTGGGAGGTGTACACCCAGTTCATCCCCATGCAGCCGAGGCCGATCGGGCCGACGGCGGGTCCCTCGGCGCCCAGGGTGCGCTGCTGTGCCATGGAAGGTCTCTCCTCGTGGTTGGTGCGGGTCGGGGGGTGGGGCGTGGGGGCGGGGGTGGTGGAGCGGGCTGGGGAGGAGCGCGGGTGACGGGGTGTCAGTAGCGCGAGCCGACCGGGGCCGGCGCGGAGTCCAGCTCGGTCAGGTCGGCGTCGGACAGTCGCAGGTCGGCCGCGCCGGCGTTCTCGGCGAGGTGGCCGATCCGCTTGGTGCCGGGGATCGGGACGACCTGCTCGCCCTGGGCGAGGGTCCAGGCCAGGGCGACCTGCCCCGGGGTGGCGCCGTGCCGTTCGGCGACCCGCCGCAGGGTCTCGACGATGGCGAGGTTGGCGGCGAAGGCCTCCCGGGCGAAGCGCGGGTTGGCGGTGCGGTAGTCGTCCGGCGCGAAGGCGTCCGGGCTGGTGTAGCCGCCGGTGAGGAAGCCGCGGCCGAGCGGGGAGTACGGGACGAAGGCGGCGCCGTGGGCCGAGCACCAGGGCAGCACGTCGGCGAGCACCTCCCGGCTCCACAGCGACAGTTCGGTCTGGACGGCGGCGACCGGGTGGACGGCCTGCGCGGCCGCCAGCTCCTCGACGCCGACCTCGGAGAGGCCGATGCCGCGGACCAGGCCGGCCTCGACCAGTTCGGCCATCGCGCCCCAGGACTCGGCCAGCGGGACGTCCGGGTCCACCCGGTGCAGGTAGTACAGGTCGACGTGGTCGGTGCCGAGGCGCTTGAGCGAGGCGCGGATCGAGGCGTGGATGTGCTCGGGGCGGCCGTTGCGGTACATCGGCCGGTCCGGCTCCTGGACCAGCCCGACCTTGGTGGCCAGGACGGCCCGCTCCCGGCGGCCGGCCAGTGCCCGGCCGAGCAACTCCTCGTTGCTGTGCGGGCCGTAGACGTCCGCGGTGTCGATCAGGTTCATGCCCTGGTCGAGGGCGTGGTGGACGACCTCGACCGAGGCGGCCTCGTCGTAGCCGCCGGTGGTGTAGAAGTCGGTCATCCCCATGCAGCCGAGGCCGATGGCTCCGACGTCGAGGCCGGTGGGGCCGAGCTGGCGGCTGTGCATGATCTCTTCCTTCGCGGTGGTTCGGGGGTGCGGCGGGCGGCAGCGGGTGCAGCGGGTGGCGGAGGTGCGGGGGGTACGGAGGCGGAGCGGTCCGGGCGGGGCGGCGGGTTCACCGCGCCCCTCCCGGACCGGTCGCTCGGGTCTGGCCGTCAGGCCGGTCGAGGCGGGCGTCAGCGCCCGGCGCCGACCGGCTCCGGGGCCTGCTCGGCCTCCGGGGCGGTCACCGCGGAGGCGGCGGCCTTGCGGTCACGGAGCATCACGGCGATCAGCGGGGCGCTGAGGGCGGCCACGCCGGCCAGGATCCACAGCACGGTGCGCAGCGCGTCGGTGTAGCCGTCGGCGAGGAAGGTGTGGAAGGCCTGGCGGCCTGCCTCGGCGACACCGGACTCCGGGTCGGCCAGGTTGCCCTGGGCGACCTTGGCGGCGAGGCCGTCCGGGTTGCCGGTGAAGCCGCTGCCGTAGGAGTCGAGGTTCTCGGAGACGTTGGAGCTGACCAGGCTGACCAGGACGGAGCCCATGCCGGCGATGGCGATCGCCTCGCTGGCCAGGCGCATGGTGTTGAACATGCCCGCGGCCATGCCGGCCCGCTCCGGCGGGACGGAGCCGATCGCGGCGCCGTCCAGCAGGCCGAAGGAGATGCCGACGCCGGTGCCGATGATCAGGAACGGACCGATCAGGCCGGCCACGCCGATGCCCGGGTGGATGGTGGTGAGCCAGGCGGCGCCGCCGGCGACCAGCAGCAGGCTGACGGCCAGCAGGGTGCGGACCGAGATCTTCTGGGCGAGGCGACCGGCGATGATCGGGAAGACCAGCACGGGGGCGGTGAGCAGCAGCATCACGGCGCCGGCCTCGGAGCTGCTGAACCGGTTGGCGCCCATGAAGTAGGAGGGCAGGAAGACCAGCAGGCAGACGAAGCCGAAGGCGAGCGCGACGGGGACGAAGCAGATCGCGACGAAGCGGCCCTGGGTGAACAGGGAGATGTCGAACATCGGGCGCTCCTGGCGCAGTTCGACGATCACGAAGAGCGCGAGCAGCAGCACGAAGCCGGCCAGCAGGCCGAGCACGACGGGGCTGGTCCAGCCCTGCTGGGGGCCCTCGACCATGGCGAGGGTGACCAGCGCGAGGCTGGTGGTGAAGGTGACGGTGCCGCCCCAGTCGACGCCGCGGGCGCCCGGGTCACGGGACTCGGTGATCCGCGGCAGGGCCAGCAGCAGGGCCAGGTCGATCGCCGCGTGCAGCAGGAAGACCGAGCGCCAGCCGAAGGAGGAGACCAGCAGGCCGGAGGTGGAGGGGCCGAGGGCGAGTCCGACGCCGAAGGAGGACCCGAGGACGCCGAAGGCCTTGGCCTGGGCGGGCCCGGAGAAGGTGGTGGCGAGCACCGCGCTGCCGGCGGTGAGCACCGCGGCGGCGGCCGCGCCGGCCAGCAGGCGGGCGCCGTCCAGCAGGTAGATGTTGCTGCTCAGGCCGCTGACCAGGGAGCAGAGGCCGAAGAGCGTGATGCCGATGCCCAGCATTCTGCGGCGGCCGACCAGGTCGGCGATGGCGCCGCAGGCGAGCATGAAGCTGGCGAAGGTCAGGTTGTAGCCGTTGACCACCCACTGGAGCGGTCCGAGGCCCGCGCCCAGGTCGGTGGCGATCTTCGGCAGGGCCACCGAGGCGCCGGTGAGCGAGGCGGGGAGCAGCCCGCCGGCGATGCACACCGCGGCGAGCGTGGTGCGTGGGTAGCTCTTCATGGGTCGAGGACTCCGATGTCGAAGGTGTCGATGAGTTCGATTAGCAGCAAGAACCCTGGTCGGTATCAGGGTTCTTACTCATGGCAGAGGACGCTATAGGTTCGCCGTGGCGGCCGTCAAGGCGGTCGGTTGACCTTGCATCGGGATTCTTGAGGAAGTCTTGATATGAGACAGGGTCGTAAGCTGTCTACGAATGCTGATACTGTCCTGGGCAGCTGGCCTCCCGTCAGGAAGGCGGGAGAGGGCTGCAATTCAGCCTTTTGCCTGTTCAGAGACGCGCGCCACGCGCACTTCATGTGATGGGGGCATTGACATGACGCATCGGACCGAGGTTCTGTACCTGGTCGGCGACCGCTTCGGCGCTCTGGCCACGAACGACGGAGTGGCCACCGCGGGTGGGTTCGTCAAGGAGCTGCGGGCGGGGCGCTACAGTGACCCCGAGCTCCGCCTGACGCTGATCAACGGTCAGGGCATGAGCTCGTACGAGTGGGACTGGGTGGCCCGTGAGATCACCCGCTACGGTGCGGCCGACCGCATCTCGGTGCCCGGGCTGCAGCCGAGCCTGGCCTACCGGGACGAGGCGCACAAGCACCGCGAGCAGAACGTCCTGATCGCTGGCCTGCGCCAGATCGACGCGCTGCGCTACCAGGCGGACCTGAGACTGGACAACGACAACGAACTGCTCCTGGACCACACCACCGGCCAGCACATCCAGGGCATGATCATCATCGAGGCGGCGCGGCAGATGTTCCTGGCCGTCACCGAGCGGTTCTACGCCTCGGCCTGGCCGGAGCGGCAGTACTACTACGTGATCAAGAGCTTCGACACGGACTTCGAGAACTTCCTGTTCCCGCTGGACGCCACCGTCGACTACGAGATCCTCAGCGCGAGCATCGACAACCCCGAGCGGCTGTCCTTCGGCGTCGAGATCGCCGTCCACCAGGGCGGCGCCCGCGCCTCGCTGTCCCGGGTCGAGTTCACCGCCTTCGAGAGCGACGTCATCTCGCAGAAGGAGGGCAAGCGCGCGGCCCGCACCGTCGAGCAGGTCCGCCTCGCCCGCACCGAGCAGGAGCGGGAGGGCGAGCTGGTCGTCGTCGGCTCGCGCTGACCCACCCCACCCGGCCCGACCGGCCGCGGACTCATCCCGGACGGACCCCGGACGCCATGACGAACCCCAGGAGCACCCAGTGACCCGCCCGACCGGCCCCGCGGCCTTCTTCGACGTCGACGAGACCTTGATCAACGTCAAGAGCATGTTCGACTTCCTGGCCTTCCGGTACCGGGTCGAGGGCCGCCCGGAGTCCGACTACGCGCGGGACCACGGCGCCCTCCGCCGGCTGGCGGACGGCGGCGTGCCGCGCGAGGAGGTCAACCGGGCGTACTACCGGCTGTTCACCGGCGTGCGGGAGGCCGACCTCGCCGAGCAGGGCGAGCAGTGGTTCCGGCAGCGGACCGGGGAGGGGGAGCTCTTCCACGCCCCCGCCCTGGCCGCCTTCCGCCGGCACACCGAGCAGGGCCACCACACCGTCCTGGTCTCCGGGTCCTTCCCCGGCTGCCTGGACCCGATCGCCCGGTACGTCGACGCCGGCACCGTCCTGTGCAGCCGCCCGCTGGTGGCCGACGGGATCCTCACCGGTGAACTGGAGCGGCCGATGATCGGCGCGGCCAAGGCCGTCGCCGCCCGCGAGCTGCTCGACCGGGGCGGCTTCGACCCGCGGGAGTGCCACGCCTACGGCGACCACTCCTCCGACCTCGACCTGCTCCGACTCGTCGGCCACCCCACGGTGGTGGGCGACGACCCGGTGCTGACCGAGCACGCCGACCGCGGGGGCTGGAGCCGGCTGCCCGGCCTCGGCCACGGCGCGGCGCAGCACTGACCGACCGACCGTCCCACCCCCCGGGGGGCCCCCCGGGGCCCCCCCCCCCCCGGGGGGGCGCCCCCCCCCCCACCGCGCCGGGGTTGGCGGGCGCGCCGGGCCCCCCCGCCGCGCGGAGCC
>NZ_JBHZCY010000005.1:129157-154512 GCF_042786665.1 Kitasatospora sp. NPDC059146
GGGCCCCCCCCGGCCGGGGGGGGGCGCCCCCCGACCGACCCGGTCCGCTGTTCGGCGGCTCGACGCGCCCCGCAAGGGCGCGAAGCGGCTCGAAGCGGACCGGCCCGGTCCACCGAAGTACGCCGCCGTGAGCGGAAGTTCACGCAGTACCCGGCAGTTCACGCGGTGCGCCGCGGTCCACGCGGCTCGCCGCGGCGCCGGCAGACCAGTAGCAGCAGCAGTTCGACAGCACAGCAGCCAGGAGGCATTCCCATGCGCGCCATTCGTTTCGACAGCTACGGCGGCCCCGAGGTCCTGACCCTCGTCGAGGTGGAGATCCCCGAGCCCGGTGCGGGCGAGGTGTCGATCGACGTGGAGTACGCGGGCGTCAACTTCGCCGAGGTGATGTTCCGCCGCGGCCAGTTCCAGCCCGGCACCCCGCACGTCCCCGGCCTGGAGGTCACCGGGACCGTCCGCGCCGTCGGCGAGGGCGTCACCAACCTGCGCCCCGGCCAGCGGGTCTCCGCGATCACCCTGGCCGGCGGCGGCTACGCCGAGGTCGCGGTGGCCCGCGAGCGGCTGACCGTCGCCCTCGACGGCGAGCTGGACGCCATCCCCGGCCCGGTCGCGGCCGCCTTCCCCTGCAACCTGCCGGTCTCCTGGGCGATCCTGCACGACGTGGCCCGGGTCCGCGAGGGCGAGAGCGTCCTGGTGCTGGCCGGCGCCGGCGGCGTGGGCAGCGGCGCCGCGCAGATCGCCCGCAACCTGGGCGCCGGCGCCGTCTACGGCGCGGTGAGCACCGCCGACAAGGCCGCGTTCGCCAAGGAGAAGTTCGGCTACGACGAGGTGTTCACCTACGACGAGCTGGAGGAGCGCCTCGCCGAGGTGACCGGCGGCCGCGGCGTCGACATCCTGCTGGACTCCATCGGCGGCCCGCTGCGCGCCAAGGCCCTGGACCTGCTGGCCCCGCTCGGCCGCCACGTGGTCTTCGGGAACGCCTCGCAGCAGGACCACACCTACGAGGCCAACCAGATGTGGTACACCGCCAAGACGGTGGCCGGCTACAACATCGGCGGCCTCGCCGACCAGCAGCCCGACCTGGTCCACGGCCACCTGGTGGAGGCCGCCCGCCAGCTCGCCACCGGCGCCGTCCGGATCGAGACCACCGAACTCGCCCTGGAGGAGGCCGTCAAGGCGCACGAGATCCTGGAGGCCCGCGGCTCCACCGGCAAGCTCGTCCTGCGCGTCAAGGCCTGACACCCGGCCGCCCCTACCAAGATCCAAGAGACAGGCCCCGAGGGCCGCCTCCGCCATCCGGCGGGGGCGGCCCTTCGGCGTTCCCGCACGCGCGTTCCCGTCCGCGAGCCCGGCCGGAAGCCCGTCCGAAGGCCCCGCCCGGAGGCTCACGCGGAACCGCCGTCCCGGGGGCCGTGAGCGCAACCCCCTTCTGGAGTCCTTCTGATCGCCTTTCGACACTCGGGCCGCGGCGGAGGCCCCGTGAAAGGTGGTTGGAAAGCGCACCGGTCTGGACTGGTCCCAGCCGGGGCCGCCCGGCGGAACCGGACCGGGACCACACCCCGGGCCGGGCGAAGGCGCACGACAGCACAGCGAACAGCACATGGGGGAGAGCGCAATGACGAAGACCCGGATCATGATCCGCACCGTGCTCGGCCTGGCGGCCGGCGCGATGGCGGTCGGGGTGGTCCTGGCGGTCGCCGGCCCGGGCAGCGGGTCGGTCGACGACACCCACTGGGGCATGGCGCACTCCTCGGCCGACACCCACTGGGGTGCACCGGTGCCGGTCGCGGACGACACCCACTGGGGCGCGCCGGTCACCGACGACACCCACTGGGGTGTGACCGGGCCGGAGTTCGCCCCCGGCGAGTGAACGACCGGCGAGTGAACGACGGGCGAGTGAACGACCCGCGGGGTCGGGACCGATCGTCAACGGACAGGGAGGAAAAGGTCATGGGCGGGACACGCCGGATGATGAAGCTGGGGGCGTTCATGCTCGTCCCCGGGTACCACGTCGCCTCCTGGCGGCACCCGGCGGCGCGGGCCGACGGCGGCCTGGACTTCGGCCACTACCGGGACCTGGTGCGCACGGCCGAGCGGGCCAAGTTCGACATGTTCTTCGTCGCGGACGGCGTCGGCATCCGCACGCCGTACCAGGACGCCGACGAACTCAGCCGCTGGGGACGGTTCCTGCAGTTCGACCCGATCACCCTGCTGTCCGCGCTCTCGGTGCACACCGAGCGGATCGGCCTGGCCGCGACCGCCTCGACCACCTACAACGAGCCGTTCCACCTGGCCCGCAAGTTCGCCTCGATCGACCACCTGAGCGCGGGCCGGGCGGCCTGGAACATCGTCACCTCGGTGACCGACGCCGAGGCCCGCAACTTCAACCGGGACTCCCAGCCGGACCACGGCGCCCGCTACCACCGGGCCCGCGAGTTCATGGAGGTGGTCACCGGGCTGTGGGACAGCTGGGAGGACGACGCCTTCCTCTTCGACAAGGACGGCGGGCAGTTCTTCCGGCCCGAGAAGCTGCACGTCCTCGGCCACAAGGGCGAGCACTTCTCGGTCGCCGGCCCGCTCAACGTGGCCCGCCCGCCGCAGGGCTACCCGGTGCTGATCCAGGCCGGCGCCTCCGCCGACGGCCAGGACTTCGCGGCCCGGTGGGCCGAGGTGATCTTCACCGCCAGCCAGACCCTGGAGGAGGGGCAGGCCTTCTACCGGGCGATGGGCGAGCAGGTCCGGGCGCACGGGCGCGACCCGGAGCAGGTGAAGATCATGCCGGGGCTGTTCCCGGTGGTCGGCCGCACCCGCGCCGAGGCCGAGGACAAGTACGCCGTACTTCAGGAACTCGTCGACCCGGTGGTCGGGTTCGGCCTGCTCACCCAGCTGCTCGGCGACGTCGACGTCTCCGGCAGCCCGGTGGACGGCCCGCTGCCCGAACTGCCCGAGACCCAGGGCAGCACCAGCCGGCAGCGGCTGGTCTACGACAAGGCGCGGCGCGAGGGGCTGACCATCAAGCAGCTCTACCAGTCCGTCTCCGGCGGCCGCGGCCACCGGGTGCTGATCGGCACCCCGGAGGAGATCGCGGACGCGATGGAGGAGTGGTTCACCGGCGGCGCGGCCGACGGCTACAACGTGATGCCGCCGGTGCTGCCGGACGGCCTGACCGACTTCGCCGACCTCGTCGTCCCCGAACTCCAGCGCCGCGGCCTGTTCCGCACCGAGTACGAGGGCACCACGCTGCGCGAGAACCTCGGCCTGGACCGCCCCGCCCACGGCGCCGCCGCCCGCGCCGAGAACGTCTGAACAGCTCGCACGTCATCCGAGAACCCGAGGAGCATCCGAGCATGCCGTCACTGGCACGAGACCTCAGAGAGATTCCCCCCTCGCCCCTGGTCCAGGTCGAGGAACTGCTCAGCCGCAGCGGCGACCTGGCCCCGATCGGCCTGCACCAGGGCAAGACGGTCTTCGAGCCCTGCGCCCGCCCCCGGCCGTGGAACGCCGAGGAGTTCGCCACCGCCGCCCACCAGCACGCCCCGCCCGGCGGCGTCCGACAGCTGCGCGAGGCCTTCGCCGAGCACCTGGCGGCCCGCCGCGGCAGCCCGGTCGAGCCCGCGCAGGTGCTGGTCAGCAACGGCGGCACCCACGCCATCTCGGTGCTGCTGCACGCGATCCTGGGCCAGGGCGACGAGGTGCTGGTGCTGTCCCCGCAGTGGCTGTTCGCGACCGGCCTGGTGTGGGCGGCCGGCGGGGTGCCGCGCGAGGTGCCGGTCTTCCTGGAGCTCAGCGCCGACGCCGACTTCGACTTCCTGTCGGTGATCGAGCGGGCGGTGACCGACCGCACCCGGGCGATCTACTTCAACAACCCCAACAACCCGACCGGCTACCGGCTCAGCGAGGCCCAGCTGGCGGCGCTCACCGAGCTGGCCGAGCGGCACGACCTGTGGCTGATCGCCGACAACGCCTACGAGAACTACGACTTCACCCGGACCGGCTTCGTCGACCCGGCCACCGTCGGGCGGGCCGCCGAGCGCACCTTCTCGGTGTACAGCTGCAGCAAGACCTACGCGATGCCGGGCGCCCGGGTGGGCTTCCTGGTCTCGCCGCCCGGCCTGGCCGAGGCGCTCACCAAGTGGTCCCTGCACTCGCTCTACTCGGTCTCCACCGCGGCCCAGTTCGCCGCGTACGAGGCGCTGCGCACCCCGGCCGAGGAGCTCACCCGCCGCCGCGACCGGGCCGCCGCGGCCTGGTGGCTCGCGGACTCCAAGCTGGAGGTCCCGCACACCGCAGTCTCCGGCGGGCTGTACACCTTCCTCGACCTGGCCGCCTACGGCGACGGCGAACGCTTCGTCCGCCGCTGCGCCGAGCTGGGCGTGGGACTGGCCCCCGGCCGGGTGTTCGGCGCCCACTGCGCCGACTGGGCCCGGCTCTGCTTCACCGCCGCCACGCCGCCGCTGGTGGCGGAGGCGATCGACCGCATCAACAAGATCTACGGGGAGGGCATCGATGAGCACTGACACGGTGGTCCTGGAGCATTCCGGCCTGGCTCCGTTCCTGCGCCGTTACGACGCGCCGTCGCGCGTCGGCCTCAAGGTCAACGCCTACCGGGGCTACGAGGTGGAGGGCCTGGCCCGGGCGCTGGAGGCGCCCGAACTGGCCGACTGCCCGCTGGAGTGCGTGATGGTCGGCGACTCCTACTTCATGACCCACCTGGGCCGCCCGAGCACCGCGCTGGCCGACGACGCCGAGCGCGAGTGGGCGATGGCCACCCTGACCGGGCTGGTCGCCGAGGTGCGCGAGGCGATCGACGCGCACTTCCCGGCCCACCGCCGGCCCTTCCTGCTGGCCGACCTGCCGGACGGCGCGACCGCGAGCCCCGCGGCCGCCCTCGCCGCCGGCGAGCGGTTCCGGGCGGCGGGCGCCGACGCGGTGAAGGTCGAGCTGGCCGGCGACGGCGACCTCGACTGCCTGGAGGCGCTCGCGCGGACCGGCGGCACCACCCTCGGCCACCTCGGCTACACCCCGCAGCGCGGCGAGCTGAGCCGGCACGGCGACAGCGTCGAGGACGCGGAGCGGATGTTCGCCCAGGCCCGCCGGGTGCGGGACGCGGGCGCGGCCGGCCTGATCGTCGAGATGGTCAGCGAGCCCGTCAACCGGGCGCTGAGCCGCCCGCACGCCGCCGGCATCCCGCTGTACTCGGTGTTCAGCGGCCGGGCCGAGTGGGGCGGACAGAGCCTCAACGTCTGGGACGCGGTGGTCCGCCCGGCCCGCGGCGGCCGGTTCTTCCCGCCGACCGCGGTGATCGAGGCCGCCGAGGCCCCGACCCGCTACACCCCGGACCTGATCGCGGACCGCCTGCGCGAGCTGATCGGGCTCACCCTGGACGGCAGCTTCCCGCTGTCGCCGCGCACCGTCCTGACCCCCGAGGAGACCGAGCGGATCTCCGCGACCGAGCCCTGGAGCGCCCGATGACGACCACCCTGCCCACCGGCCCCTCCTCCGGCACCGAGGTCTTCGACCAGCTGGAGTCCGCGATCCGCACCTACTGCCGGCGCTTCCCGGCGGTCTTCACCCGGGCCAGCGGGCACCGGATGTGGGACGAGGACGGCCGCGAGTACCTGGACTTCCTGTCCGGTGCCGGCGCGCTGAACTACGGTCACAACCCGGCCGACGCCCGCCAGGCGCTGGTGGACTACCTGCTCGCGGACGGCCCGGTGCACGGGCTGGACCTGCACACCGGCGCCAAGCGCCGCTTCCTGGAGCGCTTCCAGGAGGTCGTGCTGGCCCCGCGCGGCCTCTCCTACCGGGTCCAGTTCACCGGCCCGACCGGCACCAACGCGATCGAGTCCGCGTTCAAGACGGCCCGCCGGGTCACCGGCCGCACCGACATCGTCGCCTTCACCGGCGGCTTCCACGGCCTCTCGCTCGGCGCGCTCGCCGCCTCCGCCACCGCCTTCAAGCGCGACGCGGCCGGCGTCCCGCTGGGCAACGTGGTGCGGATGCCGTACGAGGGCTTCGCCGGCGAGGGCGTCGACACCATCGACTACCTGACCCGGATGCTGGACGACCCGGGCAGCGGCATGGACAAGCCCGCGGCCTTCGTGGTGGAGACCGTGCAGGGCGAGGGCGGCCTGGCCACCGCGACCCCCGAGTGGCTGCGCCGGCTGGCGCAGGTCGCCCGGGAGCGGGACATCCTGCTGATCGTCGACGACATCCAGGCCGGCTGCGGCCGGACCGGCACCTTCTTCAGCTTCGAGGAGTCCGGCATCACCCCGGACCTGGTGTGCCTGTCCAAGTCGATCAGCGGCTACGGGCTGCCGATGGCGCTGGTGCTGGTCAAGCCGGAGCTGGACCAGCTCGGCCCGGGCGAGCACAGCGGCACCTTCCGCGGCAACAACCTGGCCTTCGTCACCGCCGCCGCCGTCCTAGACCACTGGGCCGACCCGGCGTTCACCGAGGGCCTGGCCGCCCGGGTGAAGGTGCTGGACGGCCTGCTGGCCGACCTCGCCCGGCGCTTCGCCGCGCTCGGCTGCACCCCGCGCGGCCGGGGCCTGATCCGCGGCCTCGGCTTCACCGACCCCGCCCTCGCGGACAAGGTCTCGCGCGCCGCGTTCGCCGCCGGGCTGCTGGTGGAGACCACCGGTGCGCGCGGCCAGGTGCTCAAGATCATGCCGCCGATCGTGCTCGCCGAGGACCGGCTGACGCACGGCATCACGCTGCTCGCCGACGTCATCGACGCGGTGTCCCGCAAGGAGGAGGACCGATGACCGATCTGCTGCACGACCTCGACACCCCCGGCGCCCCGGAGGCCGCGGACGGGCCCGACGACCACGCCCACGGCATCGACGAGACGGTGCTGCGCCGGCTCGCCGCGTCCTGGCCGCGCCGCGCCACCGTCCGCACCGACCTGGACCGGATCACCGACCCCGACCCCGCGGAGTACGACGCCGCGCTGCCCGACTACCCCGAGCGGCTGCTGCCCTTCGCCGAGCACCCGCTCTGGCTGGCCGCCACCCCGGAGCAGCGGCGGACCGTGCAGACGCTGGCCTGGCTGGTCTACAACGAGCGGGTCATCGCGGCCGAGGAGTACGTCGCCAACCCGACCTTCGCGATGATCATGCACGGCGTCTTCCCCGGCGCCGACGGCGTGCACACCAAGCGGGCGGTGCAGCAGACCCACGTCGACGAGGTGTGGCACACCTACATGCACATGGTCGCCATGCAGCGCACCCGGGAGCTGCGCGAGGTGACCGCCGAGCCGGCCTACCCGCACACCGTCACCTACCGGCGGCTGCTGGAGGCCGAGGCCAAGGTCTCCGAGAAGTGGGAGCGCGACCTCCTCAAGCTGGTCTGGACGACCGTCTCGGAGATCAGCGTCAACGCCTACCTGGAGCTGCTCTCCCGGGACGAGACCGTCCAGCCGCTGCACGCGCTCGTGCCCCGGCTGCACGCCCGCGACGAGTCCGCCCACTCCTCCGTGATGGTCGAGGTCGCCAAGGGCCTCTACACCCACCTGAACAAGGAGCAGCAGCGGGCCTTCGTCGGCGCCCTGCCCGAGGCCCTGAACGCCTTCGTCGCCCAGGACTTCGCGGTCTGGCCCGGCATCCTCAAGCACGCCGGGTTCGAGAAGGCCGACGAGATCGTCGAGGACTGCCGGCGGGCCGCGGGCAGCAACCTGCTGGTGCGCGACTTCTCCGGCATCCGCCGGATCGTGCGCGAGATGGAGCTGACCGAACTGGTCGACTTCGACTTCGGGGTCGAGTGATGCGGCGGCCGGTCGGTCTGCGGGAGCTCTCCGCCGAAGGGCGCCGACTGGCCCTGGCCGCACTCGTCCAGTCCCTGGGCATCGGCCTGTTCACGGCCAGCTCGATCGCCTGGTTCACCCGGCACGTCGGGCTGTCCGCCAACCAGGTGGCGACCGGCCTCGCGGTGGCTGGCGCCGCCGCCCTGGCCGGCTCGCTGCTGGCCGGGGTGCTCGCCGACCGGCACGGCGCCCGGCGGGTGCTCGCCACCGTGTACGCGGGGCGCGGACTCTGCTTCCTCGCCTTCGCGTTCGTGACGGACCTCTGGCAGTACCTGCTGGTCACCCTCTTCTCGGTGGCCTTCGACCGGGCCGGCCCGCCGGTGCTCCAGGCCCTGGTCGCGGCCGCGCTGCCGCAGCAGCGCGACCGCAGCCGGCTGCTCGGCCTGGTCAACGTGGTGCGCAACATCGGCCTGGGGCTCGGCGCCATGGCCGGCGGGGTGACGCTCACCCTCGACACCGTCGAGGCGTACCGGATCACCATGGTGCTGATCACCGCGGCGTTCCTGGGCGGCGCCGTCCTGGTCCTGCGGGTGCCCGCCCCGCCCCGACCGGCCGCCGCCGCCACCCCCGTCGGCGGCGGCCCCCGGGCCCTGCCGGACCGCCACTACCTGGCGCTGACCGGCCTGAACTTCCTGTTGTCCTTCTTCGACGTGCTGCTGCTGGTGGCGATGCCGGTCTGGGTGCTGGACCACACCACCGCCCCGCACGCCACCGTGTCGGTGCTGTACGCGCTCAACACCGTCCTGGTGGTGGTCGCCCAGCTGCCGGTGAGCCGGCTCGCCGACGAGGTGCGGCGCAGCAGCCGGATGCTGCTGTGGGGCGGGATCGCGCTGGCCGCCTGCAGCCTGTGCTTCGCCGCGGCGGGCGCGGTGCACGGCGCGGCGTCCGTCCTGATGCTGGTGCTGGCGATCGTGGCGCTGTCGGTGGGCGAGGTGGTCAGCACCTCGGCCACCTGGAGCCTGTCCATCGAGCTCGCCCCGCCCGAGGCGCGCGGCCGCTACCTGGCCGTGTTCGGCCTCGGCCTGGCCGGCCAGCGGGTGCTCGGACCGGTGGTGGTCACCGGGCTGCTGCTCGGCTCCGGCGCGGTCGGCTGGATCGGCGCGGCCGCGGTGTTCGCGCTGACCGGTGCCGCGGCGGAGCGGGTCGCGCTCGCCGGGCACGCCAAACTCCCGGCCCGGGAAACCGAATTGACGACAACGTGATGGATGCGAACGTAGGGAGACCGACCATGCGGATCGGATTCGCCGGACTCGGGACGATGGGCGGCGGCATGTGCCGGCGCCTGGCCGAGGCCGGTTTCGAGGTGGCGGCCTTCGACCTGGACGCCGCCGCCGCCGAACGGGCGGCCGAGCAGAGCGGCATCACCGCCGCGGCCGCGCCCGCCGGCCTGGCCGCGCCGGTCGTGGTCACCATGCTGCCGGACGGCGCCGCCGTCCGGGCCGTCGCCGAGCAGCTGCTGCCGGCCATGGCGGCCGGCTCGGTGCTGGTCGACACCGGCTCCAGCGACCCGGCCGACACCCGGGAACTGCGCGAACTGGCCGCCCGGTACGGCGTGCACGTGGTGGACGCCCCGGTCTCCGGCAGCCCGGCGGCGGCCCGCGGCGGCGAGCTGACCCTGATGGCGGCCGGCGACCCGCAGGCCCTCGACCTGGCCGAGCCGGCGCTCACCGCCCTCGGCCGGGTGTACCGGGTCGGCCCGTCCGGCGCCGGCCACGCGTTGAAGGCGCTGAACAACCTGCTGTCCTCGGTCAGCCTCGCCGCCACCGCCGAAGTCCTGCTCGCGGGGCGGGCGTTCGGCCTCGAACCGGCCGTCATGCTGGAGGTGGTGAACGCCTCCACCGGCCGCAACCACGCCTCCGAGACCAAGTTCCCGGCGCACGTGCTGACCGGCACCTTCGACTCCGGCTTCGCCCTGCGGCTGATGCTCAAGGACCTGCGGATCGCCGACCGGCTGCTGGCGGCCGCCGGCGGCCGCTCCGACCTGGGCCGGGCCTGCCGGGCGCTCTGGGAGGACGCCCGGGAGAAGCTGCCGGAGCAGGCCGACAACGTCGAGCTGGTCCGCTGGCTGGAGTCCGAGGCCGGACGGGAGCTGCGGTCATGAGCGAGCGCACCAGCCCCGCCGAGGGCGCGCCCGCGCCGCGGATCGCCGTGATCGGCGGCACCCCCGCCACCCTGCGCAAGGTGCGCGCCGCGGGCTTCGAGATCGTCTGGGTGTACGGGCCGCAGGAGCTGGACCCGGCCGGCCTGGCGCACGTCGCCGAGGCCTACCTGACGGACTACCGGGAGCCCGCCGCCGTCGCCGAACTGCTCGCCACCGTGCACCGGTCCCGCCCGCTGGTCCGGGTGGTCTCGATCATCGAGGACGGCCTGGAGCCGGCCGCCGCCGCGACCACCCGGCTCGGCCTGCCCGGCAACGGGCTGGACCTCGTCCAGGTGCTCCAGGACAAGCTGGCCTTCCGCACCCTGCTCGCCGAGCGCGGCGTGGACGCCGTCGCGGCCCGGATCGGGCACGGCACCGAGGACATCCGCGCCTTCGTGGCCGAGCACGGCCCGACCGTGATCAAGCCGCGCTACGGCTCCGGCAGCCTCGGGGTGCGCTTCGTCGAGGACCTCGCCGCCGTCGACGAGGCGGGCGCCTGGGCGGCCGGCTTCGGACTGCACTCCTTCCTGATGGAGCAGTTCCTGTCGGGCACCGAGATCAGCGTGGAGACCTTCAGCTACGCCGGCCGGCACGTGGTGCTCGCCTTCACGGCCAAGGAGAAGCTCGCCTCCTTCGTCGAGGTCGGCCACACCCAGCCCGCCCCGCTGGAGGACGCCACCGCCCGCCGGGTCGAGGACCTGGTCTTCGCGATGCTCGACACCGTCGGCCTGGCCGACGGCCCCGCGCACACCGAGGTGATCCTCACCGAACAGGGGCCCCGGCTGGTCGAGTCGCACAGCCGGCGCGGCGGGGACCGGATCACCGACCTGGTGAAGGAGGTCTACGGGATCGACACCGACGCCCTGGCCTTCCTCTGGTACGCCGGGCGCACCGACCCGGTCCGGCCCGGGGAGCCGTCCTGCGGCGCCTCGATCCGCTTCCTGACCGCCGAACCCGGCGTGGTCGCCTCGGTCGAGGGCCTGGACGGGGTGCTCGCCGACCCGGCGGTCGTCGACGCCTCGGTGAGCGTCGCCCCGGGCGACACCGTGGTGCCGATCGCCTGGTCCTACGACCGCTGCGGCCTGGTGCTGGCCCGCGGCCGGGACGGCCGGGACGCGGCCGAGCGGGCGAGCGCCCTCGCCGCCCGGATCGCGATCCGGACCGCGCCCGCCGAGACCGGCCCGCCGGCCCGCACCCTGGCCACCATCGCGGCCCGCCCGGACCGGCTGGTCGGCGCCGCCCCGGCCCCCGGCCCGGGGGCCGCCGAGTGAGCGTCGACGCCAAGGAACTGCGCGCCGCGCTGCGCCCGCACGCGGCCGGGATCGCGGTGCTCACCGCGCCCGGGCCGGTCGGGGTGACGATCACCTCCTTCACCTCGGTCAGCGCCAGCCCGGCCCTGGTCTCCTTCGCCCTGGCGGAGACGTCCAGCACCTGGCCGCGGGTCCGGGACAGCGAGTGGTTCGGCGTCCAGATCCTCGGCGCCCACCAGCAGGAGCTGGCCCGGCTGTTCGCCACCCCGGGCGCCGACCGCTTCGGCCCGGACACCCGCTGGCACCCCGGGCCGCACCAGGTCCCGCTGCTCGACGGCTGCCTGAGCTGGCTGGTCTGCACCCGGCACGACGTCCGCACCCTGGGCGACCACCACGTGGTCACGGCCGCCGTCACGGAGGTCCGCCGGGGCGCGCCGGGCGACAGCCTGGTCCACCTGCACGGCGTGATGCAGCCGGTGGACCAGCCCGCCCTGGCCAGGAGCTGACCCCGGCGCGGGAGTTGACCCCCGGCCGGGAGTCGGCCCCCGTCGGGAGTAGACCCCGGCCGGGAGCCGGCCCCCGCCCACCATCCGACTGGAGGAGCAATGGAGACGGAAGCACGACCGCCGCAGCAGCCGGCCACCGGGGCGACCGCCCCGCACGCCCTGGTGCTGGTGGACAGCGACCACGCCGACACCCCGTACGACGTCTGGGCGGCCGAACTCGGCGTCCGGCTGACCCTGCTGGTCTCCGAGGAGAAGTACCCGCAGTACGCCCACCTGCCGGCCGCCCGGTCGATCTCCGGCTACCACGGCGGCAGCGAACTGGAGCGGGTGGCCATGGAGTTGGCCGACCAGGACTTCGCCGCGGTGATCGCCCGCGGCGAGCGGGACGTGCTGCGGGCCGCCCGGCTGCGCGAGCTGCTCGGCCTGCCCGGCCAGCACTGGGACAGCGCCCTGGCCTTCCGCGACAAGGTCCTGATGAAGACGATGCTGCGCGAGAAGGGCCTGGACGTACCGGAGTTCGCGCCGGTGCGGGTCGCCCTCGACCTGTTCGGCTTCCTCCGCGAGCACGGCTACCCGGTGGTGGTGAAGCCCGCCCTGGGCTCCGGCTCCAAGGGCACCGTGGTGCTGCGCGACGAGGCCGACCTCACCGAACTGCTCGCCGGGGGCTTGCCCGAGCACGCCGAGGTGGAGCGCTTCGTCGACGGCCGGATGTACGTCGTCGACGGCCTGGTCACCGAGGGCCGGTTGGCCGCCGTGTTCGTCTCGCACTACCTCAACGACTGCCTCACCTTCCACTCCGGCGGCTACCTCGGCTCGGCCCAGATGAACCGCGGCGAGCCGCTGGTGGAGCGCCTGATCGAGTACGCCGAGACGGTGCTGGCGGTGCTCCCGACGCCGGACTGCACCAACTTCCACCTGGAGGTCTTCCTCACCCCCGACGACCGCCTGGTGCTCTGCGAGGTCGCCAGCCGGACCGGCGGGGCCCGCACCACCGGGGCGATCCGCGCCGCCACCGGCTTCGACCTGGACCAGCGCTGGTTCGCCGCCCAGCTCGGCGAGCGGATCCCCCGGGCCGAGGAGCTGCGGGCCGTGCCGCCGGGCGGCTCCGGCGGCTGGGTGCTGTTCTACCCCGGGCAGGGCCGGCTGACCGGGCTGCCGCAGGACCCGCCGTCCTTCGTGGTCGAGGAGCGGATCAAGGGCACGGTCGGACACCGCTACCACGGCGGCGAGAAGTCCGGGGACTACCTCGGCGGCTATGTGATCATTGGCCGGGACGCGGCCGAAATCGCCGCCAACGCCGATGAGTTGGCCGCGTGGTACGCGAACGGGATCAGCTGGGAGGAGTAGGAGTCGATGGACGAGCGGTACATCGTGATCGGCGCCGGGGCGGTCGGCGGCGTGGTCGGCGCGCGGCTGCACCGGGCCGGGCGGCAGGTGGTCCTGGTCGCGCGCGGCGAGCACGGCGCGGCGCTGCGCGAGCACGGGCTGACCGTGCACGGCCCGGCGGGGGCGGACACCGCCCGGATCCCGGTGGCCGCCGGTCCGCAGGAGGTCGAGCTGCGCGAGGGCGACGTCCTGCTGCTGGCCGTCAAGACCCAGGACACCGCGGCCGCGCTGGCCGACTGGGCCGACCGCCCGGTCGGCCCGGCCGGTGCGCGGGCCGGCGCCCGGCTGCCGCTGGTCTGCCTCCAGAACGGGGTGGAGAACGAGCGGCTGGCGCTGCGGCACTTCCGCCGGGTGTACGGCGCCATGGTCGTGCTGCCGGCCGCCTTCCTCACCCCGGGCGAGGTGCGCACCTGGTGCGGGCCGCGCACCGGCGCCCTCGCCCTGGGCCGCTACCCGGACGGCGCCGACGACACCGTCCGGCAGATCGCCGCCGACCTCACCGCGGCCGACTTCCGGGCCGAGGTGGTCGAGGACGTGCTGCGCTGGAAGTACGGCAAGCTGGTCGACAACCTGGCCAACGCCGTCGACGCGCTGTGCGGGCAGCGGCCCGGGGCCGAATCCGCGGAGCTGGCCGTCCGGGCGCGGGCCGAGGCCGTCGCGGTGCTGGAGCGTTCGGGCATCGCGTTCGCGACGCCCGAGGAGCTGACCGAACTGCGCCTCGGCGCGGTCGAGCGCCGGCCGTCGGACCCGGGGGCCGGGCACGGCTCGACCTGGCAGAGCCTCAAGCGGGGCGGCCGGTCCGCCGAGGTGGACTACCTGAACGGGGAGGTCGTGCTGCTGGGGCGCGGCTGCGGGGTGCCGACGCCCGTCAACGAGCTGCTCCAGGAGCTGGTGCACCGCTGGGTGCGGGAGCGCCGCGAGCCCGGCAGCCTGGCCGTGGCGGAGCTGGCCGAGCTGATCGGGCGGGCGGCGGACGAACAGCCCCTCGCGGCAGGACAGTAGGCAGGGCAGTAGGCAGGACGGGCCGGGCGGTGGTCCGCCGTCAGCAGCGGTCCGGGCGGCTCCCCAGGCGCAGCGCCGGTCCGGCCTCGGCGGCCGGTTCGGGGCTGCGCCGCGACTCGGCCAGCAGGTCCTCGGTGCGCTCCAGCCAGGGCTTGGAACCGAGTTCGGTGAACAGCGTCCGGCAGGCCTTGAGGTGCCCGGCGGCCTGGGCGCGGTCGGCCCGGCGGAGCGCGATCTCGGCCAGCGCGTAGCGCGAGCGGCCCTCCACGGCCCGCTCGCCGACCTGCCGGGACAGCTCCAGCGCCCGGGTCAGGGTGTCCACCGCGCCGTCCAGCCGGCCCTCCCGGCGGTGCACCGTGCCGAGGCCGTGCAGCGCGTAGGCCTCGCCGATCCGGTCGCCGCCGGCCCGGACGATCCGCAGCACCTCCCGCAGGGCGTCCTCGGCCAGGTCCGTCCGCTCGGCCGACAGGTGCAGCTCGGCGAAGCGTTGCAGCACCTGGGCCTCCACCCGGACGCAGTGCTCCGCCCGGCAGATCACCAGGGCCTGTTCCAGCAGGGTGCGGGCCTGCTCGGGCCGGCCCGCCGTCATCCACCAGCCGGCCAGGCTGCGCAGGATGTGGGCCTCGCCGATCCGGTCGCCGACCAGCCGCATCACGGTCAGCGCCTCGTCGTACTTCTCCCGCATCGCCAGGTCGTCGCCGCGCACCCCGTCCAGGAAGGCGTCGTTGCGCAGCACCAGGGCCCGGCCGTGGTCGTGCCCGGCCGCCTCGAACAGCTCCCGGGCGAGCGCGAAGTGCTCCTGGGCCTGCTCGTGCCGGGTCTGGAACATGTGCAGGGTCCCGAGCGAGTAGAGCATCGCGGCCCGGCCGACCGTGTTGCCCGCCCGGACGGCCGCCTCCTGGGCCAGCCGGGAGGTCTCCTCCCAGTCGTCGAAGTGCCCCTTGGCCTCGAACAGGGTGACCGAGGTGAGCGCGAGGTCCCAGCAGAGTTCGTCCAGCCCGGCCGCGGCGGCCTGCCGTACGGCCGTCACCAGGGCCAGCCGCTCGGTGTCCCAGCCGTCCACCCCGGTCCCGGCCGCGCCGGAGCGGCCCTCCAGCGGCGGCCGCCAGCGTTCGGCCGTGCCGTGGATGACGGTGTAGTCGCCGCCGTACTCCCGGCGGTGGGCGTCCTCGGCCAGGGCCAGCCAGCCGCCCAGCATCCGGGTCAGCGCGGCCTCCCGCTCGGCCGCGTCCTCGGTGGCCACCAGCTGCTCGTGGGCGTAGGCGCGGACCAGGTCGTGGAAGCGGTAGCGCGGCCCCGGCTGGTTCGGGTACTGGACGATGTCCATCACCTGGGCCTCGACCAGCAGGTCGAGGGTGTCCTCGGCGGTGTACGGATCGCAGTCCAGCAGCGCCGCCGCGATCCAGGCGGGCGCGTCCGGCAGCTGGACCAGGGAGAACAGCCGGAACAGCCGCTGCGCCGAGGGCGGCAGGGCGCGGTAGGTGAGGCTGATGGTGGAGCGCAGTTCGAGGCCGTGGTGGCTGAGCTCGTCCAGCCGGCGGCGCTCGTTGCGCAGCCGCCGGACCAGCCGCTCCACCGGCCAGTGCGGGTGCGAGGCCAGTCGGGCGCCGGCGATCCGCAGCGCCAGCGGCAGCCCGTCGCACAGGTGCACCAGCTCGACGGCGGTGTCCAGTTCGGCCTGGACCCGCGGTCTGCCGATGATCCCGGCGAGCAGGTCCAGCGCGTTGGACATGTCGAACACCTCGACGTCCACCCGGTGGATCCCCGGGACGCGGGACAGCCGGACCCGGCTGGTCGCGAGCACCGCGCAGCTCGCGCTGCCCGGCAGCAGCGGCGTCACCTGCTCCGCGCTGGTCACCCCGTCCAGGACCACCAGGACCCGGCTGTCGGCCAGCCGGCTGCGGTACATCTCGGCCCGCTCCTGGGGGTCCTCCGGTATCGCCTTGGCCGGCACCCCGACCGCCCGCAGGAAGCGGGCGAGCAGCGTCCCGGTCCGGCCCTCACCGCCCTCGCCGGGGGCGCCCGGCTCGGTGGTCGGGGTGTGCAGGTCGGCGTAGAGGTGGCCGTCCGGGAAGTGGGCGCCGGCCTCGTGCGCGGCGCGCACCGCCAGCGCTGACTTGCCGACCCCGCCCGGGCCGCAGATGTTGACGATCGGCACCGCGTAGCCGGGGGCCTGGGTGCCGGCGTAGGGCACGATCAGCTTCTTGATCTCGTCGAGCTGGCTCCGGCGGCCGATGAAGTCGCTGATGCTGGCCGGGAGTTGGCGGGGGGTGAGGCGGAAGGCGGCCTCGGCGGCGGGGTGTGCCGGGTGCGTGGTGAGGGTGGCCTGGACGGTGTGGGTGGTGTGGGTGGCCTGGCCGGTGTGGACGAGGTGGCCGGGGTTGCCGGGGTGCGCGGCGGCGGCGGGAGCCGTGGGCGCGGGCGGGGGAGCGGAGCCCGGGTCCGCCGTGCCCCGGTCGGCGGGCGGCGACAGCGGCGCCACGGACACCAGGGGCACCGGGGGTACGGGCGCCGGTGCGGGGGCGAGCGACGGTGCGGCCGGGTCGGCGGCGGCGTGCCGGGCGTGCCCGTCGCGGTGCCCCGGCAGGTCCAGTCCGGGGGACTGGCACAGGATCGCCCGCTCCAGCTCCCGCAGCTCCTGGCCCGGCTCGATGCCGATCTCCTCCACCAGGGCCCGGCGCGCCCGCTGGAACGCCTCCAGCGCGTCCGCCTGCCGGCCCGAGCGGTACAGCGCCAGCATCAGGTGCCCGTACAGCCGCTCCCGGAGCGGGTGGCGGGCGGTCAGCGAGGCGAGTTCGGCGCCCAGCTCGCCGTGCCGGCCGAGCAGCAGGTCCAGCCGGACGCGTTCCTCCAGGACGGTCAGCCGCCGGTCGTCCAGGTGGGTCGCGGCCCGCTGGGCCAGCTCGCCGGGCACCCCGTCCAGCGCCGGTCCGCGCCACAGGGCCAGCGCCTCGCGCATGGTGGCGGCCGCCCGTTCGACGCGGCCCGCGCCGCCCTCCTCCCGGGCGAGCGCGACCAGCCGCTCGAACTCCAGGCCGTCCACGTCGGAGGGCTCCAGCTCCAGCGCGTAGCCGGGGGAGCGGGTGGTGATCGCCTCCGGCCGGCCGGCCTGGGTGAAACGTTTGCGCAGGGTGGAGACGGCGACCTGGATCTGTCCGCGGGCCGTGGTCGGCGGTGCGTCCCCCCACACCGCGTCGATCAGCTGTTCGGTGGAGACGGTCCGGTCGACGTTCAGTCCGAGCATCGCCAGGACCACCCGCTGCCGCGGGCCCCCCAGGTCCAGCGAGCGCCCCTCATGGACCAGTTCGACCGACCCCAGCAGCCGTAGCAGCATGCCTTCCTCCCCGTCAACCGAAACGCGCTCAGCGTATTGGTATACACCAGATTCCCCCGTGGACACTACAGTCACAGCATTAACCGGACAGTCCGTGCGGGAGGTTTCTGTACGCCCGGCGAATTCTCGCCATAACCCCCGCGCTATCGTACGTGATCCTGGGCTGACCATGGCTGACGCAGATGCTTCGTACACGTGCCGGCTTCGTCGGGGCGTCCGGACGGATTCTCCGGGGCGGGGCCCCCGGCGGGCGGCCCCGGAATTGTTTTTGGACATTCGGGAGCGGCCCGCCGGGCCCCTGAACCGGCCGCGCCGCACGGCCCGTTCGACGCGCCCCGAACGGGCCCTCAGGTTACGGTGACCGGACCGGACGGGGCCGAACGGAGGAGGGCGGGCCGATGGCGAGCGGGTCGAGGTCGACGGCGGGTGGGTCGACGGGGAGCGGGTCGGTGAAGGGTATGGCGGACGTGGAGGGTGCGGGGGACGTGGCGGACGTGGTGGACCGGCGCCGACCGCGCCGACTCGCGCGGCTCGCCCTGCTGTGCGCACTGGCCGCCGTGGTCGTGCTCGCCTTCACCGGCCCGCACGGGCCGCTGGTGCTGCTCGCCGAGTTCGTCGGCCTGGTGGTCACCGCCGTCGGCGTCTGGTGGGCGATCACCCGGCGGGCCCTGTGGCGGCTGATCGGCGCGCTGCTGGCCGTCGCCGCGCCGGCCGCCGGCGTCCTGCTCGCCTACGACACCGGGGTGCTGGCGCTCACGGTGGCCGCCGTGGCCCTCTGGCTCGCCGCCCTCGCGTGCGGCCGCGCCGCGCTGCGCGCCGCCCGGCCGCCGCGCCCGATGCCCGCCCGGGAGACCCCGCCGCCGCGGCAGCCCGTCCTGATCATGAACCCGAAGTCCGGCGGCGGGAAGGTCGAACGCTTCGACCTGGTCCGGCGCGCCGAGGAACTGGGCGCCCGGGTGGTGCTGCTGGACACCTCCGCCGAGCAGGACGTCGCCGAACTCGCCCGCCGGGCGATCGCCGACGGCGCCGACCTGCTCGGCGTGGCCGGCGGCGACGGCACCCAGGCCCTGGTCGCGGCCGTCGCCGCCGAACACGGCCTGCCGTTCCTGGTCGTCTCCGCCGGGACCCGCAACCACTTCGCGATGGACCTCGGCCTCGACCGCACCGACCCCGCCACCTGCCTCGACGCCCTCCGCGACGGCGTCGAACTCACCGTCGACCTGGGCCGGGTCGGCGACCGGACCTTCGTCAACACCGTCTCCTTCGGCGCCTACGCCGAGATCGTGCAGAGCCCCGAGTACCGCGACGCCAAGACCGCCACCGCCCTCGGCGCCCTGCCCGACCTGCTGACCGGCGAGGCCGGGCCCACGCTCACCGCCCGCGCCGACGGGCACCGCATCGACGCCCCGCAGGCCCTGCTCGTCAGCAACAACCCGTACGCCGCCCCCGACCCCGTCGACCTCGGCCGCCGCCCCCGGCTGGACGAGGGCCTGCTGGGCGTGGTCGGCGTCCGGGTCGACGGCGCCGCCCAGGCCGCCGAACTCGTCCTGCTCGGCGAGCGGGCCGCCGCACTGACCCTGCTCTCGGCACGGCAGGTCACCGTGCACGCCGACGTCCCCGAGATCGCCGTCGCCGTCGACGGCGAGGCGCTGACCCTGCCGACCCCGGTGGTCTGCACCCTGCGGCACCGCGCCCTGCGGGTCCGCGTCCCGCGCGAGCGCCCCGGCGCCGACCCGGCCCAGCGGCCCCACGCCCACCCGCTGGACTGGCGCGACGTCACCCGGCTGGCCCTGTCCGGGGCGGGCACGCACCCGGCGCAGGCCGCCCGGCCCTCCGGGGGCCACCGGTGACCGGCCCGGTCCTGCGCGACCTCACCGCACTCGACGCGGCGCTCTACGCCGCCGTCGCCGCCACCGACACCCCCGCCCTCGACTCCGCCCTGCGCACCCTCTCCGCGGCCGCCGACCACTCGAAGATCAACCTCTCCGTCGCCGCCGCCCTGGCCCTCGTCCCCGGCCGCTGCCGCCGCGCCGGGCTCACCGGCGCGGCCGCCGTCGCCCTCGCCTCCTTCACCGCCAACGTCCTCGGCAAGCAGCTGGTCCGCCGGCCCCGCCCGGACCGGGAGGCCGCCCGGGTGGTGCTGGGCCGGCACGTCCCGATGCCGGCCAGCGCCTCCTTCCCCTCCGGCCACACCGCCTCCGCCTTCGCCCTGGCCACCGCCGTCGGCACCCTGCTGCCCGCCACCGCCGCCCCGCTCGGCCTGCTCGCCGCCGCCGTCGGCTACTCCCGGGTGCACACCGGCGTCCACTACCCGGGCGACGTCCTGGCCGGCGCCCTGCTGGGCGGTACCTGCGCCGGGATCGTGCTCGCGGCCGGGCGGCGGACGCCGTAGGGTCGATCCCTCGGACCAGGGGAGGGGACCACCGATGCTGCACCGCAGCCTGGGAGTTGACGGACCGAAGGTCAGCGCGCTGTGCCTCGGCGCGATGACCTTCGGCACCACCGTCGACGAGCGGACCGCCACCGCGATCCTCGACCGGTTCACCGAGGCCGGCGGGAGTTTCATCGACACCGCGAACAACTACGCGTTCTGGGCCCCCGGCGGCACCGGCCACGAGAGCGAGGAACTCCTCGGCCGCTGGACCGCCCGCCGCCGCAACCGCGACCGGCTCGTCCTCGCCACCAAGGCGGGCGCCCGTCCCGTCCCCGGACTGCCCTACCCCGAACACCTCGAAGGCCTCTCCGCCCCCGCCCTGCGCAGCGCGGCCGAGGGCAGCCTGCGCCGGCTCGGCACGGACCGGATCGACCTCTACTACGCCCACGTCACGGACCCGGCCACCCCCGTCGAGGAGACCATGGGCGCCTTCGCCGGCCTGGTCGCCGACGGCAAGGTCACCGCCCTCGGCTGCAGCAACCACCGCGCCGCCGACCTCGCCGCGGCCAACGACCTCGCCGACGCGCGCGGCTGGCCCGGCTACCGGTGCGTCCAGCAGCGCCACAGCCACCTCCAGCCCCGGCCCGGCGCGGACCTCGGCATCCAGCGGCACGCCGACCGGGCCCTGCTGGCCCACCTCGCGGACCGGCCGGACCTCACTCTGCTCGCCTACTCGCCGCTCCTCGGGGGCTCCTACACCCGCCCCGACCGCCCCCTGCGCGAGGAGTACCGCTGGCCGGGGACGGACGCCCGGCTCGCGGCCCTGGCCGAGGTCGCGCAGGAGACCGGCGCCACCGTCAACCAGGTCGTCCTGGCCTGGCTGATCGGGCACCCCGTCCCCACCGTCCCGGTGATCGGCGCCGGCTCGGTCGCCCACCTGGAGGAGAGCCTGGCCGCCCTGGACCTGGTCCTCGACGCGGACCAGCGCCACCGCCTGGACACCGCGGGCAGCTGACCGGCGCAGCTGGGCCGCAGTGACCCGTGCCGGGCCGCCGGGCCGCCGGGCCGTCAGTGCCGCCCGGTCCCCGTGGCGGGGCGCCGCACCGAGAACGTCCACCGCCGCGGGCCGGCCGGGCTGCCCCCGGCACCCGTCGCACGGGGCCCGTGCACCCGGCGGCGGGCCTGCTCGGCGAGCCCGCGGGTGTCCGCGGTGGTCCGGTCGAGGGCGGTCGCGACCAGGTCGACGGGCAGGCGGAACACCTCGTGCAGCACGAAGGCGACCCGCTCGGCCGGGGCCAGCGCCTCCAGCGCGGCCAGCAGCGCGGGCCCGACCGACCCGTCCGACGGCACCGGGCGCGCGGGCCCGGCCACCGCCTCCGGCGCCCGCCGCGGCCGGGCGTCCCGCGCACCCAGCAGCCCCAGGCAGACCCGCCCGGTCACCGTGGTCAACCACTCGGCGAGGTCCGCCACCTCCTCCGGATCGATCCGGCCGAGCCTGACCCACACCTCCCGCACCGCGACCTCCGCCTCCGCGTGCGAGCCCAGCAGCGGGTACGCGAGGGCCCGCATCCGCGGCCGCAGGTGCTCGAACTGGCCTGCCTGCCGGTCCTGCTCGGGCACGGTCGCACTCCTCGGCTCCGGAGGGTTCGTCACCGACCGGTACCCGGCCGTGGCTGGACCTTACTCGGAGAAGCAGGTTGATCACACCGGGTGGTGCCGGAGCAAAATCCCCGGGGAGGTCCGGCGCCGGGCGCCCGAACGACACCGTCCCCCGCCGGGTGGACTCCCGACGGGGGACAGCGCTGTGCGGTGACGAGGTCCTGCGGGTGTTACACCGTCTGCTGGGCCTCGAAGATCCAGTGGTGGTTCCCCTGGTCGGCGCACTGCCAGACGTCCAGGCCCTGGCCGTTGGCGGTGTTCCAGCCGTTGAGGTCCAGGCAGAGGCCGGACGTCGGGTTGTACAGCGAGTTGTCGAAGCGGCGGACCCAGGCCTGGGAGGCCGGGTTGCTGCCGCAGTCCTGCGCGACGACCGGGGTGCCGTTGACGGCCGCGGCGTCCGCGGTGCCGAGGCAGCGACCGGAGATCGGCATCTTGATCCGGTTGTCCTTGGTCATCACGAAGTGCTGGCCCTCGCCGTTCCAGCAGTCGTAGATCCGGAGCTGGGCGCCGGCGTTGCCGCCCCAGTTGTCCAGGCACTTGCGGCTGTCGACAGCGCTGCGGATCTGGATGGCCGAGTCGGTGGTGGCGAGCGTGTTGGCCTGCTGGTCGGTCAGCGCGTACGGGTAGGCCCGGACGTCGCTGATCGCGCCGTTGACCAGGTCACTGGCGGCGGACTTGTTGTAGGCGGCGCCGCCGGCGTTCAGGCTGCCGGGGGCCGGCTTCCAGCCGCTGGGCATCTTGTCGGAACCGACGGCCGCGCCGTTGACGTACAGCGTGATGGTCGAGGTGTCGGCGTTGAACGTGCCGGTCAGGTGGGTCCACTGGCCGACCGTGGCGTTGGTGCGGCCGCTGCGGTCGTAGGCGGAGTACCAGGCCGTCGGGTTGGTGCTGTCGCTGCTGGGGGCGACGAAGGCCCAGTTGTGGAAGGTCTTCGAGTACTGCAGGTAGAACGGGCTGGCCACGTCACCGGTGAGGGAGACGGCGGTCTGGAAGTTGTCGAGGTTGTTGACCTTGATCCAGGCCGAGACGCTGTAGCTGCGGGAGGTGTCGAGACCGCTGTTGACGGGGGCGGTGGTGCGGTAGACCGACGCTCCGTCGAAGGCGGTGGCCTTGTTGGCGGTGCGGTTGTGGTCCGCGGTCAGCGTGGCCCCGGTCGGGTAGCTGTTCTTGGGGTCGTCGCCGTTGCGGTAGAGCTTGTTGGTGTCGCCGGTGTCGCCGCTGGTGCGGCCGTCGAGCACCCACTGGGACGGGTTGACGGCGGTGTTGGCGATGGTGTTGGGGCCGACCTGCCAGGTGTAGCCGGCGGTCGGGTTGCCCGGGGTGGTGACCTTGCCCCACCAGATGTCGATGGAGCCGTCGGCCTTGGTGCCCCAGAGGGCGGCGTTGCCGTTGCCGGTGATGTCACCGTCCGAGCCGAGGGTGGTCCAGGTGTCGCTGGGCACCCCGCCGATCTTGGTGGTGGTGGCGATGCCGGTGAGGGTGGGGACCATCAGGGGCTTGCCGGTGGGGTCGTTGACGGGCTGGCCCTGGTTGTCGGTGGCCAGGACGGTGCCGGTGGTGAAGGTGAGGCCGTTGAGGTCGTCCTTGGCGGCGTCGGTGGAGGTGGCGAGGTTGCGGGTGAAGAGGCCGGGGTGGCCCTGCTTGGCCCAGTCGCCGGGGGTGATGAGTTCCTTGTCCTTCCAGCCGGTGGTGGCGAGTCGGACGGGCTTGCCGAGGGTGTTGGCGTTGGTGGCGGGGTAGTACCAGAGGGCGGCGTCGGTGCCGTTGTTGGTGGTCTCGACGGTGAGCAGGCCGGTCTTGTTCTTGAAGCCGAGCTTGGGGTCGAGGTCGGTGTTGACGGGGTCGCCGAGGGCGGCGATGCGCAGGGTGGTGGACCAGTCGGTGGCGTTGTAGCCGGTGGTGGTCAGCCAGGAGCAGTCCTCGGTGGCGGTCTTGGCGCACTTGGGCTTGGCGAGCGGGACGGGCTTGTCGATCCGGCCGTAGACGCCGGTGTTGCCCGGGTTCGGGTAGACCCAGAGTTCGCCCGCGCCGGGTGCGTGGGCGATCACGTCGTCGATGTTGTTGCCGCCGGTGAGGGTGCCGCGGTGGGTCAGCTGGATGCCGTTCCACCCCTTGCCGCCGGGCGCCTCCGCCGGGATGGAGACGGCCGAGACGGACGGGCTCTTGGCGTTCGGGTTGCCCGGCGGGTTGTACGCCCGCAGGTAGCCGGCCTGGTCGGGCGCGAGGATGTCGGGCGCGCCGTCACCGGTGACGTCACCGAAGACCGGCGGCGGGCCGTCCGGGTTCCACGGCACGTAGAAGGAGTACTGGGCGACCGGGGAGACGTTGCGGGCGTTGTCCATCACCTGCAGGTACAGGATGTTGGTGCCCCAGCGGCCGGGGGTGACCGGGATCCCGCCCTGCGGCATCGAACCGCCGCACGACCAGCCGACGTTGGCGAGCTGAGGGTCCCAGCCCCAGCGGGCGCAGACCACGCCCGAGGCGTTGCCGCCCGGCGCCGGGTCGGTGGCGGTGAAGGGGACGAGGCCCTGCTCGCCGACGTGCTTCTTGGTGACCTGGCCGTTGCCGGACGGCGGGAACCTGTCCGCGAGGTCGGCGGCCGGCAGGACGGTGTTGGCGTCCGGGACGGTGAGGGTCGGCGGGGTCAGGTCGACGCCGAACCGGCACATCGGGGTCGAGGCGGACATCTGGACCAGCTTGTCGGTGGCCATGGTGCCCCAGCCGTAGACGTGGCCCTCCTTGATCACGCCCGGCTTCACCTGGAAGACCGCGTTCCCGCCGTTGGCCACCTCGGGGGTGTAGCCGGAGTCGACGTCGGCGCTCAGGTCCGCGTAGTCCCAGATGTGGGTCCAGGCGAACAGCGAGCTCTGCGCGTTGCTGCTGACCGTCCCGTTGAGGGTGACGGACCCGTTGAAGCCGGAGCCGGAGTTGATCCACCCGATCGACTGGCCGTCACAGCCCTGGTTCTCGGCCCACGGCACGGCCGTCGAGGGGGCCGGCCAGGCGTACGGGTTGGTCGGGGTGTTGGGCACCCGGTCGTACTCGACCACGACGGCCGGGTTGTAGGTCATGCGCTTGAACGCCGCCGCGTTGGACTCGTTGCGGGCGAACAGGCCGAAGGTGAGGTTGTCGTGGCTGGGGGCGTACTGGCGGTAGACGCCGGTGACGTCGTAGTCGAACTGGGTGGTGCCGCCGCAGCCGTTCTGCCCCGCGCCGCCGACGTCCGCCGAGCCGACTCCGGTCACCACGCCGGGGGAGTTGCTCCAGGTGGTGTTGTTGTCGATGGCACCGGTGAGGTTCAGGTCGACGGTGTACTTGTTGGTGCAGGAGAAGTCGGAGGACTTGGCCTCGAAGAACGACATCGTCGCCTTGTTGATGACGATGTCGTTGTACCAGCGGGTGTCGAACTGGAAGTAGGAGCGTTCGACGCCCTTGGAGGTGCGGTAGCCCTGGTAGCCGACGCCGGGCTGGGCGTACTGGTCGCCGGAGTTGGCGACGGTGCGGCCGAGGTTGTTGGTGCCGGGGTAGGCGGACTGGGTCCAGGTCCAGTTGCTGGCCTCGCGGCGGTCGTAGATCCAGCCGGGGTCGATGAACCAGGGGCCCTGGCCCTTGCCGAGGACGGTGTCGTCGGTGGTGAGCTCGACGGCGTCGGGGGTGGCGGTGGTCGGCATGGTGGCGACCTTGGCGGCGGCGCCGGGGGCGTCGGCGGTGCTCTTCTGCTCGGGGGCGTCAGCACCGGCCGGGGTCTGGTCGTCGCGTTGGGCGGCGGCGGCCTTGCCCTTGGGGGCGTTCGGGGTGCTCGGGGTGGTGCTGGTGGTGCTGTCCCACATCTGGGGGGTGGCGGCGTGCCAGCGGACCTTGCCGTCCTTGGTGGTGGCGGTGAGGTTGCCGGCGTCGTCGGCC
>NZ_JBHZCY010000006.1:0-3259 GCF_042786665.1 Kitasatospora sp. NPDC059146
CACGACGTGCGGCCGCCCGCCCCCGGGTCCCGGGGGCGGGCGGCCTCTTCTCGTCGGTGCCCGAGTGCTCAGGCGTTCTCGGGGCTGTGCCTAATCGTTCCCCTCGGTCCCCTCGGGGAAGTGGCACGCCACCTGGTGGCCGGTCCGCAGTGCCGTCAGCGGCGGTTCCTGGCTCGCGCACACGTCCTGTGCCTTCCAGCAGCGGGTGCGGAACCGGCAGCCGCTGGGCGGGTTGATCGGCGAGGGCACGTCGCCCTTGAGCAGGATCCGCTCGCGCCCGCCCTGCTGGCGCCGGCGCGGGTCCGGCACCGGGACGGCCGACATCAGGGCGGTGGTGTACGGGTGCATCGGGCTGCGGTAGAGCGAGTCGCGGTCGGCGATCTCGACGATCTTGCCGAGGTACATCACCGCCACCCGGTCGGAGACGTGCCGGACCACCGAGAGGTCGTGCGCGATGATCAGGTAGGTCAGGCCGAGCTCCTGCTGGAGGTCGTCGAGCAGGTTGACCACCTGCGCCTGGATCGACACGTCCAGCGCCGAGACCGGCTCGTCCGCGATGATCATCTTCGGCTTGAGCGCGAGCGCCCGGGCGATGCCGATGCGCTGGCGCTGGCCGCCGGAGAACTCGTGCGGGTAGCGGTTGTAGTGCTCGGGGCTGAGCCCGCACAGCTCCAGCAGGTCCTGGACGGCCTTCTTGACGCCGCCCTCGGGGTGGACCCCCTGCAGCTTGAACGGCGCGCTGACGATGGTGCCGACGGTGTGCCGCGGGTTCAGCGAGGAGTACGGGTCCTGGAAGATCATCTGGATGTCGCGGCGCAGCGGCCGCATCGCCCCGGTGCCCAGGTGGGTGATGTCGGTGCCCTCGAACTCGACCGTCCCGCCGGTGGGTTCGTCGAGCCGGGTGACCAGCCGCCCCATCGTCGACTTGCCGCAGCCGGACTCGCCGACGACGCCCAGCGTCTCGCCGGCGTTGACGGTGAAGTCGATGCCGTCGACGGCCCGCACCGCGCCGGTCTGGCGCCGCAGCAGTCCGCCGCGGATCGGGAAGTGCCGGGTCAGGCCGGTGACCTTCAACAGCGGCTCGCGCTCGGGGGCGGGCGCCGGTGCAGGGATGGTGGCCCCCTGAGTGTCCGTCATCGGTTCTCTCCAGAATGGTGGTACGGGGCCGGGCTCACAGCCGGGGCGCGATCTCTTCGGCGAAGATGCGGTGCCGCTCGTCGGCCGCCAGGTGGCAGGCCGCGAAGTGCCCGGGCGCGGCCTCGGTAAGCACCGGGACCTCGCCCGTGGAGCGCCCGCCGGTCAGGTCGGCGTACGGGCAGCGCGGGTGGAAGGCGCAGCCGGACGGCACGTTGATCAGGCTGGGCGGGGTGCCCCGGACCGGCACCAGCCGGTCCTGCAGTTCCCGGTCCAGTCGCGGCATCGAGCCCAGCAGGCCCCAGGTGTAGGGGTGTTCGGGCACGTCGAAGAGGGTCTCGGCGGGCCCGCGCTCGATGCACTTGCCGCCGTACATGACCAGGATGTCGTCGGCGAGCTCGGCGACCACCCCGAGGTCGTGGGTGATGATGATGACGGCGGAGCCGAACTCCTGCTGGAGGTCCCGGATGAGGTCCAGGATCTGCGCCTGGACGGTGACGTCCAGGGCGGTGGTGGGCTCGTCGGCGATCAGCAGCGAGGGGTCGTTGACCAGGGCCATGGCGATCATGGCGCGCTGGCGCATGCCGCCGGAGAACTGGTGCGGGTAGTCGTCCACCCGGCGGTCCGGCTGCGGGATGCCGACCCGGTCGAGCATCTCGATCGCGCGGGTCCTGGCCTGCCGCTTGGAGGCCTGGGGGTGGTGCACCCGGTAGGCCTCGACGATCTGCTGCCCCACCGTGTAGTAGGGGTGCATCGCGGTCAGCGGGTCCTGGAAGATCATCGCCAGTTCCCGGCCGCGCAGTTGGCGCACCCGGTCGGGCCCGGCCGCGATCAGGTCCTCGCCGTCCAGCCGGATCTCGCCGCTGATCCGGGCCCGCTTGGAGCGGTGCAGGCCCATGATGCCGAGCGAGGTGACGGATTTCCCGGAGCCGGACTCGCCGACGATGCCGAGGGTGCGGCCCTTGTGCAGGTCGAAGCTGACCCCGTCCACCGAGCGGACCAGGCCGTCGTCGGTGTCGAAGTGGATCCGCAGGTCGCGCACGGACAGGAAGGGGTCGCCCGGAGAGTTGGACGCGGCGTCCGCCGGGTTCTTCTGGAGGTCGGTCACGAGAGCCTCACGCGGGGGTCGACGAGGGCGTACAGGAGGTCGACCACGAGGTTGCAGGCGACGATGAAGAAGGCGGCCAGCAGGGTGACGCCGAGGATCTTGGGCAGGTCGTTGTCGGAGATCGCCTGGACGGCGAACTGGCCGATGCCCTTGAGCGAGAAGACCTGCTCGGTGATCAGCGCACCGCCGAGCAGCAGACCGAGGTCCATGCCGAAGATGGTGACGATCGGGGTGAGCGCGGAGCGCAGGCCGTGCTTGACCACCACCTTGCGCTCGGCCAGGCCCTTGGCCCGGGCGGTGCGGATGTAGTCCTCGCTCATCGTCTCCAGCATTCCGGCGCGGGTGAGCCGGGCGTAGAGCGCGGAGTAGAGGAAGGCCAGCGAGACCCACGGGAGGATCAGGTTGCGGGCCCACATCAGCGGGTCGGCGGAGAAGTCGACGTACTCCAGGTTGTCCAGGATCGGCCACTCGTAGCTGAACACGGTCAGCAGCAGGGCGCCGGTGAAGAAGACCGGGAGCGAGACGCCGGCCAGGGCGATGCCCATGGAGAGCCGGTCGAAGATCGAGCGCGGCTTGAGGGCGGAGATCACGCCGGTGGTGACGCCGGAGACCAGCCAGAGCACCGCCGCGCCGATGGCGAGCGAGATGGTGACCGGGATCCGGCTGGTCATCTCCGGCCAGACCTCCAGGTGGTTCTTGAAGGAGTAGCCGAAGCAGGGCACGTGGCAGGTGGCCGGTTCCGGGCCGAACTTGTACTCGGCGCCGGTGACCAGCGCCTTGAGGAAGTTCCAGTACTGGGTGTACAGCGGCTGGTCGAAGCCGAGGTTCTGCTTGACCGCCTGGATCGCCTCGGGCGAGGGGTTCTTCCCGATGTACTGCGCGGCCAGCTGGTCGGTGGTCTCGCCGGCGATGCGCGGGAGCAGGAAGAAGATCGCGAAGGTGACCGCGCTGACGACGACCAGCAGCGCCGCGGCCGCGAGGATCCTGCGGATGATGTAGGCAAACACAGTTGGGCGG